>NZ_RCNZ01000092.1:43917-96078 GCF_004307525.1 Pseudomonas sp. Sample_21
GGCGGCATCGGTTTCGTGGTTGCCGACAACCCGAAGATCCAGCAGGAAGTGCTGGTGACGCCGGGCCGCAACGCCAATGCGCAGATCGGTCAGTTCGTCGAAGTGAAAATCACCCACTGGCCAACGCCGCGCTTCCAGCCGCAAGGCGATGTGGTCGAAGTGGTCGGCAACTACATGGCGCCGGGCATGGAAATCGACGTTGCTCTGCGCACGTACGATATTCCGCACGTCTGGCCTGAGGCGGTTGTGAAAGAAGCCGCCAAGCTCAAGCCGGAAGTCGAAGAAAAAGACAAAGAGAAGCGCATCGACTTGCGCCATCTGCCGTTCGTCACCATCGACGGCGAAGACGCCCGCGACTTCGATGACGCGGTCTACTGCGAAGCCAAGCCGGGCAAGTTGCGTCTGTTCTCCGGTGGCTGGAAGTTGTACGTGGCGATTGCCGACGTTTCCAGTTACGTGAAGATCGGCTCGGCGCTGGATAACGAAGCTCAGGTTCGCGGCAACTCGGTGTATTTCCCCGAGCGCGTGATTCCGATGCTGCCCGAGCAACTGTCCAACGGCCTGTGCTCGCTGAACCCGCAAGTCGATCGTCTGGCCATGGTTTGCGAGATGACCATCTCCAAGTCCGGCGAAATGACCGACTACTGCTTCTATGAGGCGGTGATCCATTCCCACGCTCGTCTGACCTATAACAAGGTCAGCGCGATGCTGGAAACGCCGAAGGCGACCGAAGCGCGCAAATTGCGCGGCGAGTACACCGACGTCGTGCCGCACCTCAAACAGCTCTACGCCTTGTACAAGGTGTTGCTGGCCGCCCGTCACGTACGTGGCGCGATCGATTTTGAAACCCAGGAAACCCGGATCATCTTCGGCTCCGAGCGCAAGATTGCCGAAATTCGTCCGACCGTGCGTAACGATGCGCACAAGCTGATCGAGGAGTGCATGCTGGCCGCCAACGTGGCCACTGCCGAATTCCTCAAGAAGCACGAAATTCCTGCGCTGTATCGCGTTCACGCCGGTCCGCCGCCAGAGCGTCTGGAAAAGCTGCGCGCATTCCTTGGTGAGCTCGGCCTGTCCCTGCACAAAGGCAAGGACGGTCCGTCGCCGAAGGATTATCAGGCTTTGCTCGCGAGCATCAAGGATCGTCCGGATTTCCACCTGATCCAGACCGTCATGCTGCGTTCGTTGAGTCAGGCGGTGTACAGCGCTGAAAACGACGGCCACTTCGGCCTGAATTACGAAGCCTATACCCACTTCACCTCGCCGATCCGTCGTTATCCGGACCTGCTCACGCACCGCGCGATCCGCAGCGTGATCCATTCGAAACAGGACACCCCGCACGTCCGTCGTGCCGGTGCGATGACCATTCCGAAAGCGCGCATCTATCCGTACGACGAAGCGGCGCTGGAGCAGCTTGGCGAGCAGTGCTCGATGAGCGAGCGCCGTGCCGACGAGGCGACCCGCGACGTGGTGAACTGGCTCAAGTGCGAGTTCATGAAGGATCGCGTTGGCGAGTCGTTCCCAGGCGTGATCACCGCAGTGACCGGTTTTGGTCTGTTCGTCGAGCTGACCGATATCTACGTCGAAGGTCTGGTGCACGTCACCGCGCTGCCGGGCGATTACTACCACTTCGATCCTGTGCATCACCGCTTGGCGGGCGAGCGCACCGGGCGCAGTTTCCGTCTTGGCGACACCGTTGAAGTACGCGTCATGCGCGTCGACCTAGACGAGCGCAAGATCGACTTCGAGATGGCCGAGAAAACCATCAGCGCGCCGATTGGTCGCAAGAAACGTGGCACCGAAACCGCTGCGCCTGCTGCCAAGGCTGCGGAAGAAAAGGCTCCAGCGAAAACCGCCAGCCGTCGTCCGGCCAAGGAAAAGGTCGCCGAGGCCTATCGCCCGAGCGACGCCGTGGCGAAAAACGCTGAACTGCGCAAAAGCCGTGAATTGAAGAAGGCCTTGCTGGCCGATGCGAAAAACGGTGGTAAAGCGGCGTCCGGGGGAAAGACCGGACGGTCGGCGCCTGACAGGGCGACCGACGGCAAGCCAGCCAAGCCAAGCAAACACCGTAAGGGCCCGCCAAAAGCGGGTTCCGCTCCAGCCAAGAGTGGCGGGGCGCGTAAACCGAAGGCGAAGTCATGAGTCAGTTGGAAAAAATCTACGGCGTTCACGCGGTAGAAGCGTTGCTGCGTCACCACCCCAAACGCGTCAAGCAGATCTGGCTGGCGGAAAGCCGCAACGATCCGCGCGTGCAGACGCTGGTCGAGCTGGCCAATGAAAACCGTGTTCAGGTCGGCCAGGCCGAGCGTCGCGAAATGGACGCCTGGGTTGAAGGCGTGCACCAGGGCGTGGTCGCGGAAGTCAGCCCGAGTCAGGTCTGGGGCGAGGCCATGCTCGACGAGTTGCTTGATCGCACCGAAGGCGCGCCGCTGTTGCTGGTGCTCGACGGTGTGACCGATCCGCACAACCTCGGCGCCTGCCTGCGCTCGGCCGATGCGGCCGGTGCGCTGGCGGTGATCGTGCCGAAGGACAAGTCGGCCACGCTGACTCCGGTGGTGCGTAAAGTCGCCTGCGGCGCCGCGGAAGTGATTCCGCTGGTGGCCGTGACCAACCTGGCGCGCACTCTGGAAAAACTCCAGCAGCGCGGTTTGTGGGTAGTCGGCACCGCAGGTGAAGCCGAGGTCAGCATTTATGACCAGGACCTCACCGGCCCGACCATCCTGATCATGGGCGCCGAAGGCAAAGGCATGCGCCGCCTGACCCGCGAGCATTGTGACTATCTGGTGAATCTGCCGATGGCCGGCAGCGTCAGCAGCCTCAACGTGTCGGTTGCCACAGGCGTGTGTCTGTTCGAAGCCCAGCGCCAGCGCGGTGCGAAGGCCAAGGCTGCCGCGAAGAAATAAGCTTCACGCAATCAACTGTGGGAGCGAGCCTGCTCGCGAAGAGGAGTGTCAGTCGACGTCATTGTTGCCTGACAGGCCGCATTCGCGAGCAGGCTCGCTCCCACATTCGGTCACGGTGTCTGGAAGATCGGTGGTTGTTCAAATAATCACCAATTGCCTTGCGCCCCCGCAGTCCCTTCTCTACAATTGCGCCCCTTGCTGTGACGGCAGGCACGCATGTGCCCCGCGCCAGCAAGTCCATAAGTGTCATTCACTCCTTGTCTGACCGTTTTTGAGCGGCAGGCTACAACCCGTAAGGAGCATTCATGCGTCATTACGAAATCATCTTTCTGGTCCACCCGGATCAGAGCGAGCAAGTCGGCGGCATGGTTGAGCGTTACACCAAGCTGATCGAAGAAGACGGCGGCAAAATCCACCGTCTGGAAGACTGGGGCCGTCGTCAACTGGCCTACGCAATCAACAATGTTCACAAGGCTCACTACGTGATGCTGAACGTTGAGTGCACTGGCAAGGCCCTGGCCGAGCTGGAAGACAACTTCCGCTACAACGATGCAGTGATCCGTAACCTGGTCATCCGTCGCGACGAAGCCGTTACCGGCCAGTCCGAGATGCTCAAGGCTGAAGAAAACCGCAGTGAGCGCCGTGAGCGTCGCGACCGTCCTGAGCACGAAGGCGCCGAAGGCACCGACAGTGATGACAGCGACAACAGCGATAACGCTGACGAGTAATCCACGGACCTTATTAAGGAGCCTATCAAATGGCACGTTTCTTCCGTCGTCGTAAATTCTGCCGCTTCACCGCTGAAGACGTGAAAGAGATCGATTACAAAGATCTCAACACTCTGAAAGCCTACGTATCCGAGACCGGCAAAATCGTTCCAAGCCGCATCACCGGTACCAAAGCTCGTTATCAGCGTCAGCTGGCCACCGCTATCAAGCGCGCCCGCTTCCTGGCCCTGCTGGCCTACACCGACAGCCACGGCCGCTGAGACCGGGCAGTCGACAAGTAGCAAAGGATTGAATGCATGCGCGCCTTAGCTGAGTTCATCATGCGAGGCCGAATGCAGGCCACTCTCGTGGTGGCCGGATGTGCAACATTGCCGTTGTTGTATTGGTTGGGTGCTGCCGCCGGGAGCCTTGTGCTGCTGCGGCGCGGATTGACGGACGCCCTTGGCGTTCTGTCGCTGGGACTGCTGCCGGCCTTGATCTGGTGGCTGTATGCCGACGACCCACGGGCACTTCTGGTGCTGCTGGGGTCTTCGGGGCTTGCGTTGGTTTTGCGCGCAAGCGAATCCTGGGTCCGCACGCTGCTGGTCAGCGTAGTGATCGGAGTGGTGTTTTCAGTGGTGCTCGGGGTCGCGTTTGCGGCCCAGATCGAGATGCTCGCGCAGGCCCTTATAAAGGTCATGCCGGCACTTCTCGGTGAGACCTACAAGCAATTGTCGGTCGATGAGCAAGCGCGTTTCGCGTCCCTGATTGCACCGGTCCTGACCGGACTGATTGCGGCCTTGTTGCAGATCGTCAGCGTGCTGAGCCTGATTGTCGGGCGGCATTGGCAGGCGTTGTTGTACAACCCGGGTGGTTTCGGTCGCGAGTTTCGCGCCATCCGCATCCCGCTGGGGCCGGCGATGTTACTGCTGGCGTTGATGCTTCTGGGCCCGAATCTCGGTGCACAGATGGCCATGTTGACGCCGTTGTGCAGTGTACCGCTGGTGTTCGCCGGGCTGGCCCTGATTCACGGGCTGGTCGGGCAGAAGCGACTGGCCGGTTTCTGGCTGGTGGGGTTGTACGTCACGCTGCTGTTGTTCATGCAGCTGATCTATCCGTTGCTCGTGGTTCTGGCCATTGTCGACAGCCTGATTGATTTTCGCGGTCGTCACGTGTCGAAAGACACCGACAGCGCGAACGGTGAAGGTTAAAAGTTAGAGGATTTTCACATGCAACTGATCCTTCTGGAAAAAATCGCCAACCTGGGCAACCTGGGCGACAAAGTAAACGTTAAGGCCGGTTACGGCCGTAACTACCTGCTGCCTTTCGGCAAGGCTACCGCTGCGACCGCTGCCAACCTGGCTGCGTTCGAAGAGCGTCGCGCCGAGCTGGAAAAAGCCGCCGCAGACCGTAAGGCATCGGCTGAAAGCCGTGCTGCCCAACTGGCCGAGCTGGAAGTGACCATCACTGCCACCGCTGGCGACGAAGGCAAGCTGTTCGGTTCGATCGGTACTCACGACATCGCTGACGCACTGACCGCCTCCGGCGTTGAAGTGCAGAAGAGCGAAGTTCGTCTGCCGAACGGCACCATCCGCAACGTGGGTGAATTCGACGTGGCCGTGCACCTGCACGCCGAAGTTGAAGCCACCGTACGCGTTGTCGTGGTAGCAGCTTAAGCAACACGGATCGGCTGGCGGCTTGTCCGTCAGGCGGTTAACATCGGGCACGATCCTGTTTACAGGTCGTGCCCTTTGTCTTTCTGAATTCCCTGCTTTTCACTAATACTCAAGTGGCCATGAACGATATCTCCGCTCCCGAGCAATACGATCTGCAAACCGCTGCCCTGAAGGTGCCGCCGCATTCCATCGAGGCTGAACAGGCCGTACTCGGTGGTCTGATGCTGGACAACAACGCCTGGGAACGCGTGCTCGATCAAGTCTCCGACGGCGATTTCTATCGACATGACCACCGCCTGATCTTCCGCGCGATCGCCAAACTGGCCGATCAGAACTCGCCGATCGACGTCGTGACCCTTGCCGAACAGCTGGACAAGGAAGGTCAGACGTCGCAAGTCGGCGGCCTCGGCTATCTTGGCGAACTGGCGAAAAACACGCCTTCCGTCGCCAACATCAAGGCCTATGCGCAGATCGTCCGCCAGCGTGCGACGTTGCGCCAATTGATCGGCATCAGCACCGAGATTGCCGACAGCGCCTTCAACCCGGAAGGTCGCACCGCTGAAGAAATCCTCGACGAAGCCGAACGGCAGATCTTCCAGATCGCCGAAGCGCGGCCCAAGACCGGCGGCCCGGTCGGCGTCAATGAGCTGCTGACCAAGGCCATCGACCGCATCGACACGTTGTTCAACACCGCCGACGCGATCACCGGTCTGTCTACGGGTTACACCGACCTCGACGAGAAGACCAGCGGCTTGCAGCCGTCCGATCTGATCATTGTCGCCGGCCGACCGTCGATGGGTAAAACCACCTTCGCGATGAACCTGGTGGAAAACGCCGTGTTGCGCAGCGAGAAGGCTGTCCTGGTTTACTCCCTTGAGATGCCAGGCGAATCGCTGATCATGCGTATGCTGTCTTCGCTCGGCCGAATCGATCAGACCAAGGTGCGTTCCGGCCAACTCGAAGACGACGACTGGCCGCGCCTGACGTCGGCGGTCAATCTGCTCAACGACCGCAAACTGTTCATCGATGACACCGCCGGCATCAGCCCGTCGGAAATGCGCGCGCGAACCCGGCGTCTGGTGCGTGAGCACGGCGATGTCGGCCTGATCATGATCGACTACCTGCAACTGATGCAGATTCCCGGGTCCAGCGGTGACAACCGCACCAACGAGATTTCCGAGATCTCGCGATCCCTGAAAGCCCTGGCCAAGGAATTCAACTGTCCGGTAGTGGCGCTGTCGCAGCTCAACCGTTCCCTCGAACAGCGCCCGAACAAACGCCCGGTGAACTCCGACTTGCGGGAATCCGGAGCGATCGAGCAGGACGCCGACGTGATCATGTTCGTTTACCGCGACGAGGTGTATCACCCGGAAACCGAGCACAAGGGCATCGCCGAAATCATCATCGGCAAGCAGCGTAACGGCCCGATCGGTTTCATTCGGCTGGCGTTCATCGGTAAATACACGCGCTTCGAAAACCTCGCACCGGGCAGTTACAACTTCGACGACGACGAATGACAGCAGGCCGGATCATCCGGCTGCTGTCGTGGCCTGCTTCAATCGGCCGAAACTGCCGTCTCGCTGCTGGCAGGCTTTTCAACTGCCTCACCGGGGCGAATTTCCTCGCGCGTCAGTGACTGGATCAGCGTCGCTTCGCTAATGGCCAACTGTGCAGTGACGTCATTGGTTTGCGCGTCGTATTCGGCCTGGGTCAGTACTTTTTTCGCGAATTGCTCGTCCAGTGCCGCCTGTTTCTGCTGATAAGGCTGACGTGCGGCGTCGAACCGGGACGGATATTTGTGCGTGATGAAGTCCTGCCAGAATTCCATCGACACCAGAGCCTGAAACTCTTCGGGAGAGCCGTCCAAGGCGATGACTTTACGGTAGGCGACTTCCAGCATGGGCGGTGTGACGCCGGCCATGCCGATAAAGGACAGGGTCTGCGGCTGAAACGGCAACTGCAGCCGATCCTTGAGGCCAAAGCGGTAGGCCATGGTCATTTCATGCGGGTCGCTCAGGCGCAGGCGCTGGGTATTGCGCTCACGCGCTGGAGCCTGTGGATCGTTGGCGATTGTCCTGCTCTCAGCGATATCTGCTGCGGCCAGTTCATCGACCTGCCTTAGCCTGAACAGACTTCTGGACAGGTCCACCAGGCGAGTGCCATCCCCGTCTTGCCTTGCCTGCACTCTGGCCGTATGCGTCATGGTCAGCACTTGCAGGTCAGTAAACGTGGCGGCGGCAAGGTCAGTGCAGCCGGCTTCGCAGGCGCGATCGAAAACATCTCTGCGCAGAGCGCGTGATTGCACGTTGTTCTCGCTGATGGCATCGACCACGTCCCAGACCTGCCGACGGAAATCGGCGTGGTGGCCGAGTCTGGAAATGATGTTGAAAAAGCCATCCGAGCCGTCCTGTGCTTTCAGTCTGTCCAGCTGCGCGGTGCGTTTCGTCGCCTCGGTTGCCGTCATACCGATGGTCAACTGCGGATAGGCCGACGCAGCGTTCATTAGCGCCGGCTGCGGGCGGGCTGCCGGGGCAGAAGTGGTCAGCAGGTTCAGAGGATTGTAAAGCGATGTTGCGGAGTGGCGCAGCCGCTCACTGTAGCCGGCCAGGCGTTCTCGAGTGTATTCGTTCAGGGGGTTATCGCTTATCTGAGTGCCGCTGTTGACCTGAATCGAATGCCTCAGCCGATCCGCTGCCGGTGCGACGACAAAGCTGGGCAGGTTCGTGATCCGGTTGTTGTTCAGAAGTATCCTGCCCAACAGGGGCTGATCGAACAGTCCGGCTGGCCAGCTTCCGATGCCGGTGTTTGACATGTCGACTTCGCGGATATCAGTGATCGCGCTGAAATCCGGGCTCACGTTCAAGTGCGGGTTGTCGTGTATCCACAAGGCCCTCAAGGTCGTTCTTCCGGCCAGTATCTGCGCGGTCTCGGCGGTGAGTTCGAGTTGATTCCCCTGCAGGAACAGACGGGTCATCCCGTGCATTTCGCCGATGGCCGGCGGGAGATCCCTGAGACGATTGTTGGCCATGTTCAGCCAGCGCAAATGGCGGAAGCGGGTCAGAAAACCTTCCGGGGATTCGGTGAGATTCATGTTGTTGAGTTTGAGCGAGCCGACATGGCTGAAATCGGTGTTCAGATCCGGCAGGGTCGGCAACGTGAGGCCGCTCAAATCCAGCTCCAGACCTATCGGCGTGCCGTCGAAGGCGTGTTTCTGCGGCGTTTCACGTCGCCAGCAACTGATGATCCGATCCCGTGCCTCGATGCGCTCATTGCGGGTTTGGGTGTTGATCTGCAACTGATTGACGCGGATATAGCGCAGAGGATTGCTGCCTCCTGAAAAAACCCAGTTATCCAGCTGGTTTTTCAACACGGCGAAATCCTGTTCGAGCTCCAACAGCCTGGTCGCGACAGTGGCCTTGTCATGGTTCCAGATAAACTCCCGGCATTCCTTGATGCTTTTGCTCGGAAACAGTTTTCGGTAGCGCTGCGCGCGCGAGTTCTCACTGTCGAATACAGCGGGGTGGGCCGGAGTCATCAACTGCGGATGCAGTTCGTTGAGTTTTCGCCAGTAGCGATCGAACTTCCTCCAGTAAGGCGAAGGGAAGTCATTGCCTTCAAGCAGCGTGTGGTTGTTGATCCGCGCGACCACAGCCAATTGATCGGCTGGCGGGTTGATGTGTGCGTCGGGGACTTCGCGCAGTTTATTGTTGCTGAGGTCGAGGCCGGTCAAGGTGATCTTGTCAGCCAGGCCGATGGGCCACTCACTGATGCCGGTGTTCTTCAGGCCCAGTGTCTGCAGCCCGGACATCGCACTGAAATCGGGCAGCATCTGGAGTGGGTTGTTCGACAGGTCGATGCTGACCAACTGATGCAATGCACTCAATGCACCAGCGCTGTTCTCATCGAGTTTTATCTGGTTTGAGGTCAGATTCAGGTGGGTGAGCCGGCTCATCGCGCTGATCTCTGCGGGCAATTTTTCCAGACCGCAATGGCTGATCGTCAAGTTCTCCAGATTCGGCAACCGCGACAGGAACGTGTCGGCAGTGTCGGACCAGACGACGCTATCAAGAGTGAGCAACGTCAACCGACTGAAGTCGGCAGTCAGTGGCGGTAGCGGTCCTTTCAGTGGTGGCAGCGCAAGGTGCGGCGATTGCTGGAGCCAGCAGTCCTTGATGATCCGGGCAATGTGTTCTGCCCGAGCCTTTTCCCGGCCGGCCACGCTGGATGTTCCCGGCTGGCTGTCGGCGACGTAGGCCAGCAGTTGCGCATCGAGCGCCTTGAACTCTGCGAAACGCTGGCTGATCGTGGCTTCTGCACTGTCCCCCAGGCCAATCAGGTATTCCCGGGCGGTTTGTGGCGTTTTGTCCGGATACATCTGCAGCAGCATGGCGACTTCAGGGATGTCGCCATCAATCCGGAATGCACCTGTGCGTGCGCTGGTGATCAGTGCCGGATATTCCGCCGTAACCCGCTGCCAGTAGACTTCCAGCCGCCGCCAATAGCCGCTGGCAAAGGGGTTGCCTTCGATCAGGGTGATGCGGTTGATGTTGGCTATGGCGAGCAATTGATCACTCGCCGGGCTGATGACTGTCTGCGGAATTTCACGCAATCGGTTATTGCGCAGATCGAGCGACTCCATCGCCAATTGATGCTGCAATCCGGTTGGCCAGTCATCCAGTTGTGCATTGCGCAGACCCACGGACTTGAGCTCAGGCATGCCGCTGAAATCCGGGGCCTTGCCCAGCGGGTTGTCCGACAGGTCGAGTTTTTCCAGTTGGCTGAGCGAAGCCAGCTCGCTGGCGGTCTGGTCGCTCAGTTCAATGTGGTTCGCTCGCAGGTCCAACTCCTTGAGGGCTGGCATTTGCGCAAGGTTCGCCGGCGGCCTGGCGAGCGCCGAGGCATTGATTTTCAGACGCTCCAGGGCAGTGAACCCCTTGAGGAAGTTTTCGCCCCCCTCCGACCAGGCGACCGCCTGCAAGTGCAGCGTGCGGACATGGCTGAAATCTGCGGACAGCGGAACAATGCCTGCGTCGCCAAGATCCAGTTGCAACGTTGTTCCTGTCTGACGTTTCCAGCAGCGCTTGATCTCTTGCGCGGCGCGCTCCACCGAGGGATTGGTCGCCCCGCCGGCCAGCTCACTGGTTTTCAACCAGGTCGCCAGCTCCAGCTTCAGGGTCTTGTATTCATTCTCGAGGCGCGTCAAAAAGCTTGGTACATCGTCACCCTGGGTGCGCAACAGCGTGCGGATTTGCTCGCTGTCCAGAGATGGATAGAGTTTTCGCAGTCGCGACTGGGGCGTTCGCAGTCGATTGACCGCGGCATTGAGCCGCTCGCGCAGCCCCGGTGAAGCAGGTTGGTCGGCACTGCCGCGCTGCATCCCGCCGGCCCCGCCGACCACGATGCCCTGCCAGCCCTGATCGGCATCGAATACGACAGGCTCTGATCTGCCCGGGCGCGTAGCGCTGTAGATGTTATCGACGTCAGCGGCGACAGGATCTTCAGGGCGGACGATGCGCATCACCTCGGTCAGAGGCGTCGAAGCATCGTGATCGTGCAGGACCTGATAGCTGTGATTGTCGATCACTGCGTAGAGTTTGCCGTCATGGCGGTACAGCCCATCGCTGTCGGGTGAGCTATGACTGAAGTCGAACGGCGTGCGAAACGCTTGCAGGCGTGTCACCGATAAAGCGAAGGTGCTCGGCGGCGAGAACTCCAGCGCATGCCACCTGCCACTCTCCGGATCGTGCAGCATCAGCGGTCCGGAGGGCTTCGATTCGCTCGCCAGCCCGGCGCGCCAGAGGCCGCTCGGCGAATCCTTGCTCACCTGCACGAAACCGCCGTCGGCCATTTCCACGTAGTGACGACCCTTGAATGTCCTCAGGCCTTCGGCGTCGGCGTCAGGCAAGCCGGTTGCGACAGCGAGGCGGTAATGCTCGACGGGGTGGCCTGTGTTGACCATGGTTTCCAGCGCTGATGCAGCCGCATGCACTGTGACATTCGGCGCCGGGATGATCGCATCAGGATCGTTGCTGTCCATGCGCCGGTTCGCGCGGATTGGCGGGCCGCTCAACGCGGTTGGGTCAAGACTGGGGCGCGGCGTGAGGAGTGGGCGCTGCGGGATGGCATCGGCGGATGTATCCGGTCGAAGATGAAAATTACCGGGGGGACTAACTGGGTGCGGCGTTTTGCTGCGCATGTCTTACGTTCCTTGTAGTGATTGAGCGGTCGCGTCCGCAACGGACGCTGCCGGCCGGTTCGGCGTCATGCCTGATGATGTGTCTCGGGATGGAAAGAGGTGGCGGCGAGGTCGAAAATTTTCTGTGCTGCGTGGCCATCGAGGGCGGCGCGCCAGATAGGTTTGTGTGGCCGCTGCGCCCGTTCTTCCCGGCGCTGCGAACGCACACCCATGCGGCTTTGCTCAAGGGTTTTCAGGTGCGCGCCGGAAACATTGAAGTTGAGATCGGGCGTATCCGGTTTCGCGTAATGAAAGTGCGCGTGCCAGAGGGGGTCGTAGGTATGCGCATCCGTCAGTAGATAGACGTCGATAAAGTCTCGATTCTGCCCCTTGCCGCGTTTCAACCGGGTCTCGATTTTCTGCGCACGTACTTCGCCCTTGTCGATCAGATACAGCAATCGGTCGGGGCTCAGAAAATGTATGTCCTTGTAGATCCGGACACGAATGTTTTCGCCCTCGCTGCGCAGGCGTTCACTGGTGTCCTGCAGGCGTTGGATCAGCGCATCTGTTTCGCCATCGGTCGGCTCCTGTCGCCGAAGCTGGAGTGCGATCTCATCCATTGCCCCGGCCTTGCGCTCAAGCATCTCGACAATGTTGTCCGGATGGTTTTTGCGCGACTCTTCGCGCCGGGCTTCGCGCACATGTGCGTCGGTTTGCTCAAGGTGCTGATTGGCTCTGAGAGTCAGGTCGGGCAGGTTTGTGTCCTGCGTTGTGCGGACGGGGTGCCACTCACCAGCTCTTTGTTCATAGGTCTGCACTGGCTGTTGCGGGTCGTGCAGACTGCGTACATCGATGACTTCTTCGTTGTGCGCGGTACGTCGGGACTCGCCGACATGGATCTTGTAAATACCGTGTTTCTTTGCCTTGAAAATGCGCTTGGGTGGCGGTTGGAAGCCGGATCTGTCCTGCTCCGGAACATACTCGAAATCAATGGCCTGATCGTTGATCGGCAGCGCCGGTACATCAGGCTGGCGTTGATATTGGAACAGGCGATGAGTCAGCGTCTCTTCGAATATTTTCAGCTCGGCGGTGATAGCCGTGCGTGACGTTGCGTGCTGCTCATCGGGTGCCAGATCAAGGCGCTCGTACCAGTAGCGAAGGGCTGTGCATTCCTGGAGCAGATCACGCAATATCGCAGGGTGCGAAGTCTCCGGAATTTTACCCAGCGCTCCATACACGAAAGTTACCTGACCAAATCTGGTCGCCAGTTCGGAGGCCTGAGGGTAGTTTCCGCCTGATTGATGGTCGTCCAGCATCAGGCTTTTGGCCAATACCCACGAAGCCACGACGTCGTGAGTGTCCATTGGTGTCAGAGCGTACGCACTGAATTCGTCCGGCGGGACCCGCCAGGTGTTCACCAGATTGTCGGCAATGTGCTGGCGCTCTCGCATATGGCCGAGAATTTTCCCCAGGACGTTGACTGTTCGCGGGAGCCTGTCGATGTCGATCAATGGACCTCCCAGCGCATGGCGGGTCAAGCCGCATTCGACCAATTGATCGTAAAAGCTCATTTGGATCTTGTGCATCGCAATCATTTTTTTGTCGTAGTCTTCCTTCTTCATGAAGTGCCGTACCGCGGGTTTTTGCTGCTTATGGAATTTTATTGCTTTTTCAAGGTACCTCAGCGCCTGATGGCTGTGTAATTCACGATCAAGCAGCGCCATCGTTTCGCGCTTGACCGCGTCTGAGCGCTCGCCCCCCGCTTCCCTGATGCTGCGCCACACCTCCTTCAGGTGTTCACTTTTAGCGGTGTCCTGCTCGATTCGTTTGTTGAAGTGGCCAAGTCTGATTCCGACTTCCACCCGCTGCCATAGCTCCGAGGGCGCCACTCCTGTCGCTCTCTGCATCCCGGCTGCCCCCGTTACACTGGTCCCTCGCCAGCCGTAGCGAGCGTCGAAAATGATCGGTTCCGACCTGCCTGGACGGGATGCGACGTAAACATTCGTGGCATCGCTGGCGATGGGATCGTCGGGGCGAACGATACGCATGACCGCCCTCTGCGGCGCTGATGCATCAAGATCATGCAAGACCTGATAGGCCTGATTCTCGATCTGCACATAGAGTTTGCCGTTGAAGCGCAACAGGCCATCGCCGCCCGGCTCGGCCGTGCTGAAATCCAGATCGGTGCGAAACGCCTCGAGCCGGCTCGGGGATAGCGGATAGGTCGATGGCGCCCAGGTATCGACGGGTTGCCAGAGACGGCTCTCGGCATCGAACTGCAACAGCGGACCGGACGGGTGCAATTCGCTGGGCAATTTCGCCCGGTAAAGACCGTTGGCGGGGTCCAGACCGACCTGCACGGTGCCACCCTCAGGCACTTGGACATACTGACGTCCCTTAAGCGTCGAAATGCCTTCGGCATTGGCTGACGGCAACACGACCAGCGAAGTGATCCAGTAATCTCCCAAGGGCCGCTCATGCACAACTGCAGCCGATTCGGCGGCCGCTGTCGTGCTGACCGTTGCCCGCGCAGGCACGGAGGTAATGCGGTTGAGTCCGTGATCGATCGATGTCGATACCGTTGTGGGAGTCGGGCGTGTGGGAATTTTGTGCCCCGGTCCGCCATCGAAAAGCGCCGTGAAACCAGGCCGGGTGATCGAATAATCGGGCCGCGGGTTATGAACCGAGACGGTCGTGATGCCTCTGGTTGGCGGTTTGGGTGCCATTGCCTGTCTTCCTTTTCGTTTAATGCCCCGCTGCTCTTGGGAGTGCGACGGGCGGGCGGCTTCCTTGCCGTTTCGTGCGTCGTGCGTTCAACAAAAACGCGTAATGTGTGGCGGGTTGGCGGCGCGAGAGCAGCGCACAGAGAAACCGACCACCGTCGTCGGAATTGGTCAAAATTTGTGCTATATTCCGCGCCCGCGATTTTTCACTTCAACACCGGTCGTCGACATGCAAGCAGCCAAGCCGTTATTTGACTATCCAAAATATTGGGCCGAATGTTTCGGGCCAGCGCCATTCCTGCCGATGAGCAGGGAGGAGATGGATCAGCTCGGCTGGGATTCGTGCGACATCATCATTGTTACCGGTGATGCCTACGTCGATCATCCGTCGTTCGGCATGGCGATCATCGGCCGGCTGCTGGAGTCGCAAGGCTTCCGCGTCGGGATCATCGCGCAGCCGAACTGGCAGTCCAAAGACGACTTCATGAAGCTCGGCGAGCCGAACCTGTTCTTCGGCGTCGCGGCGGGCAACATGGACTCGATGATCAACCGCTACACCGCGGACAAGAAAATCCGTTCCGATGACGCGTACACCCCCGGCGGCATGGCCGGCAAGCGTCCGGATCGCGCCAGCCTGGTTTACAGCCAGCGCTGCAAGGAAGCCTACAAGCACGTGCCGATCGTGCTCGGCGGCATCGAAGCCTCGCTGCGCCGCATCGCCCACTACGACTATTGGCAGGATCGCGTGCGCAACTCGATCCTGATCGACGCCAGCGCCGACATTCTGCTGTACGGCAACGCCGAGCGCGCGATTGTCGAAGTTGCCCAGCGCCTGTCGTGGGGCCACAAGATCGAAGACATCACCGATGTGCGCGGCACCGCGTTCATCCGTCGCGATACGCCACAGGGCTGGTACGAAGTCGACTCCACGCGCATCGACCGTCCGGGCAAGGTCGACAAAATCATCAACCCGTACGTGAATACCCAGGACACCCAGGCCTGCGCCATCGAGCAGGAAAAAGGCCCGGTCGAAGATCCGCAGGAAGCCAAGGTCGTGCAGATTCTGGCCAGCCCGCGCATGACCCGCGACAAGACCGTGATCCGCCTGCCGTCGATGGAGAAGGTGCGAAACGACCCGGTTTTGTACGCCCACGCCAACCGCGTGTTGCACCTGGAAACCAACCCGGGCAACGCCCGTGCGCTGGTGCAGAAGCATGGCGAGCTCGATGTCTGGTTCAACCCGCCGCCGATTCCGATGACCACTGAAGAAATGGACTACGTGTTCGGCATGCCTTACGCCCGTGTGCCGCACCCGGCGTACGGCAAGGAGAAGATCCCGGCGTACGACATGATCCGTTTCTCGGTGAACATCATGCGTGGCTGCTTTGGTGGCTGCACCTTCTGCTCGATCACCGAGCACGAAGGCCGCATCATCCAGAACCGTTCCGAAGAGTCGATCATTCGCGAAATCGAAGAGATCCGCGACAAGGTGCCGGGTTTCACCGGGGTCATTTCCGACCTCGGCGGCCCGACTGCGAACATGTACCGCATCGCCTGCAAGAGCCCGGAAATCGAATCCGCCTGCCGCAAGCCGTCGTGCGTGTTCCCCGGTATCTGCCCGAACCTCAACACCGACCACTCTTCGCTGATTCAGCTGTATCGCAGCGCCCGTGCCCTGCCGGGTGTGAAGAAGATTCTGATCGCCTCCGGTTTGCGTTACGACCTCGCCGTCGAGTCGCCGGAGTACGTCAAGGAGCTGGTGACCCACCACGTTGGCGGTTACCTGAAGATCGCCCCGGAACACACCGAGGAAGGTCCGCTCAACCAGATGATGAAACCGGGCATCGGCAGCTATGACAAGTTCAAGCGCATGTTCGAGAAGTACACCAAGGAAGCGGGCAAGGAGCAGTACCTGATTCCGTACTTCATCGCCGCCCACCCGGGCACCACCGACGAAGACATGATGAACCTCGCCCTGTGGCTCAAGGGCAATGGCTTCCGCGCCGACCAGGTGCAGGCGTTCTATCCGTCGCCGATGGCCACCGCTACGGCGATGTACCACTCGGGCAAGAACCCGCTGCGCAAGGTGACGTACAAGAGCGACGGCGTGACCATCGTCAAGAGCGAAGATCAGCGTCGTCTGCACAAAGCATTCTTGCGTTATCACGACCCGAAAGGCTGGCCGATGCTGCGTGAAGCGCTGATCCGCATGGGCCGCGCCGATCTGATCGGCCCGGGCAAGGATCAACTGATACCGGCGCATCAGCCAGCCACCGACAGCTACCAGAGCGCCCGTCGCAAGAACTCGACGCCGGCCGGCAGCCACAAGGTCGCCAAAGAGAAGACCACCAAGATTCTCACCCAGCACACCGGTCTGCCGCCGCGTGCCAGTGATGGCGGTAATCCGTGGGACAAGCGTGAACAGGCCAAGGCTGCGGCATTCGCCCGCAACCAGCAGGCGGCCAAGGAGCGCAAGGATGCGGCCAAAGGCAAAGGGCCGAAGCCGACACGCAAGCCGGTCGTGCCGCGCTAAACACTGCTTGAGCTGAACAGAACGCCAACCTTCGGGTTGGCGTTTTGCTGATCGTTCCCACGCTCCGCGTGGGAATGCTTCTCGGGACGCTCCGCGTTCCAGCCGTTACTCGCAGTATTGTCGAACATGGTTGTGACGCGGAGCGTCACCGGCTGCATTCCCACGCAGAACGTGGGAACGATCAAGTTGTTGCCGCTGGCCTCTTCGCGAGCAGGCTCGCTCCCACAGGGGAACGCATTGCACATGTGGGAGCGAGCCTGCTCGCGAAAGCGTCCGATCAAACACCGCAAGAATCAGCGTTCGCAACATTTGCGTGCAACTGAGCCAAACCATTTCCTCGCATCGCCCGGTTTTGGTGCTGTACTGCCTTGAGCATTTCGCGAAAGCGCGCAAGCCCGTGCATGGCATAAGTCTTGCGCGCTTTCCCATACGCCCAAGGCTCGCAGGAGGCACGCCGTGTCGATTCATGTCGCATTGCATCACGTCACGCATTATCGCTACGACCGCGCTGTCGAACTCGGCCCGCAGATCGTCCGCCTGCGCCCGGCGCCCCACAGCCGCACGCGAATTCTTTCCTATGCGCTGAAAGTCTCGCCCGAGCAGCATTTCATCAACTGGCAGCAAGACCCCCAAGGCAATTACCTGGCACGTCTGGTGTTCCCGGAAAAAACCGCAGAGCTGCGCATCGAAGTCGATCTGGTCGCGGAAATGGCGGTGTTCAATCCGTTCGATTTCTTCCTCGAACCGTACGCCGAGCGAATCCCGTTCAGCTACGCCGCCGACGAGCGCAAGGAGTTGGCGCCATACCTCGAAACCCTGCCGCTGACGCCAACGTTCAAGGCTTACCTGGACAGCATCGACCGCACGCCACTGCCGGCGGTGGATTTTCTGGTGGCGCTCAATCAGCGCCTCAGCGAAGACATCGGCTACCTGATCCGCATGGAGCCCGGCGTGCAGACTCCGGAGCACACACTGCAACACGCCTCCGGTTCCTGCCGTGATTCGGCATGGTTGCTGGTGCAGCTGTTGCGTAATCTCGGTCTGGCGGCGCGGTTTGTTTCCGGCTACCTGATTCAACTGACCGCCGACGTGAAAAGCCTCGACGGCCCGTCGGGCACCGAAGTCGACTTCACCGACCTGCACGCCTGGTGCGAGGTGTATCTGCCGGGGGCCGGCTGGATTGGCCTTGATGCGACGTCCGGGTTGTTCGCCGGGGAAGGGCATATACCGTTGGCGTGCAGTCC
This sequence comes from Pseudomonas sp. Sample_21, assembly GCF_004307525.1. Classification (NCBI taxonomy): domain Bacteria; kingdom Pseudomonadati; phylum Pseudomonadota; class Gammaproteobacteria; order Pseudomonadales; family Pseudomonadaceae; genus Pseudomonas; species Pseudomonas sp. Sample_21. The sequence continues at coordinate 61,879 of NZ_RCNZ01000092.1, forward strand.
CGATCCGTCCTCGGCGGCGCCGATCAGTGGTCTGGTCGAACCTTGCGAGACACAGTTCAGCCACGAAATGTCGGTCGAGCGAATCTGGGAAGCGCCACGTGTCACCAAGCCCTACACCGATGAACAGTGGCGGGCGATCCAGGCGCTGGGGCGGCAGATCGATGCCGATCTGCTCGAAGGCGATGTGCGCCTGACCATGGGCGGCGAACCGACCTTCGTCTCCATTGACGACCCGGACGGCGCCGAATGGAACACTGCCGCGCTGGGGCCGGACAAGCGTCGGCTGTCCGCCGAACTGTTTCAACGCATGCGCAAGCAATATGCACCGCAGGGGCTGGTGCATTTCGGTCAGGGCAAGTGGTATCCCGGCGAGCAATTGCCGCGCTGGTCGCTCAATTGTTACTGGCGCCGCGACGGTCAGCCGATCTGGCACAACGACGCATTGATCGCCGACGAACAGCAGGACTACGGCGCCGACGGCGAACTGGCCGGACGCTTTCTTGCCAGCGTCGCCGAGCGCCTGAAGTTGCCTGCACGCTTCGTCTTCCCGGCCTACGAGGATCATCTCTATTACCTCTGGCGCGAGGGCGCGTTGCCCGGCAACGTCAGCGCCGAAGATTCGCGGCTGGAAGAACCGCTGGAGCGCGCGCGATTGCGCAAGGTCTTCAGTCAGGGCCTGAACAAGGTGATCGGCCAGGTGCTGCCGCTGGCGCGCACGGCAAAGGGCGATCAATGGCAGAGCGGGCGATGGTATCTGCGCGATGAGCACTGTCGCTTGGTGCCGGGGGATTCGCCGCTGGGTTATCGCTTGCCGCTGGCGTCGCAGCCGTGGGTGAAAGCGGCGGAATATCCGTTCATCCATCCCAACGATCCGAATCAGGACTTCGCTGAACTACCGGATGCCGCGCAGCTCGGTGTGCACGGCGAACCTGCTGCGCTGGATGAGCGGGTGCCGAAAATCGACGAGTCCGCTGACTGGCTGACCCGTACCGCATTCTGCGCCGAGGCCCGCGAAGGCCGGCTGTATCTGTTCATGCCGCCGCTGGAGCGGGTCGAGGATTATCTGGAACTGGTCTCGGCCATTGAGGCCACCGCTGAAGAACTGCATTGCCCGGTGCTGCTGGAAGGCTATGAACCACCAAGTGATCCGCGCCTGAGCAATTTCCGTGTCACTCCGGACCCGGGCGTGATCGAGGTCAACGTGCAGCCATCGGCGACCTGGGACGAGTTGGTCGAGCGCACTGAGTTTCTCTATGAACAGGCACGACAGACCCGGCTGACCACCGAGAAGTTCATGATCGACGGGCGCCACACCGGCACCGGCGGCGGCAACCATTTCGTCCTTGGCGGCGCGACACCGGCGGACTCACCGTTTCTGCGGCGGCCGGATCTGCTGCGCAGTCTGATCAGTTACTGGCACAACCATCCTTCGCTGTCGTACCTGTTTTCCGGCCTCTTCATCGGCCCGACGTCCCAGGCGCCACGCGTCGACGAGGCGCGTAATGACGCCTTGTACGAACTGGAAATCGCTTTCGCGCAGATGCCGGAACCGGGCGAGGAATGTGCACCGTGGCTGGTCGATCGACTGTTGCGCAATCTGCTGATCGACGTCACCGGCAATACCCATCGCGCCGAATTCTGCATCGACAAACTGTATTCACCGGACGGCGCCACCGGGCGTCTCGGCTTGCTGGAACTGCGCGCTTTTGAAATGCCGCCCCATGCGCGCATGAGTCTGGCTCAGCAGTTGCTGCTGCGGGCGCTGGTCGCGCGCTTTTGGCGCGAGCCTTATGCGCCGGCGAAACTGGCACGCTGGGGCACCGAGCTGCACGATCGCTTTTTGCTGCCGCACTTTATCGAGCAGGATTTCGCCGACGTCATCGTCGAGCTCAACAACGCCGGCTATCCGTTGCGTGCGGAGTGGTTCGCGGCGCATCTCGAGTTTCGTTTTCCCAAGGTCGGTGACTACGCCGTCAATGGCATCGAGCTGGAGCTGCGTCAGGCGCTCGAACCCTGGCACGTGCTGGGCGAGGAGGGCTCGGCGGGCGGCACGGTGCGCTACGTCGATTCATCGCTGGAGCGCTTGCAGGTCAAACTCAACGGCTTGCCGCCACAGCGCTATCTGCTGACTTGCAATGGCGTCGCGGTGCCGTTGCACCCGACCGGGCGGGTGGGTGAGTTTGTCGCCGGGGTGCGCTTTCGGGCGTGGCAACCAGCCAACTGTCTGCATCCGACCATACCGGTGCACGCGCCGTTGGTGTTCGACCTGCTCGATACCTGGATGGGGCGTTCGCTGGGTGGTTGCCAGTACCACGTCGCCCATCCCGGCGGGCGCAATTACGAGACCTTGCCGGTCAATGCCAATGAAGCGGAGAGCCGGCGCATGGCGCGGTTTTTCCGCCTCGGACACACGCCGGGGAAACTTCCCGTACCCAAGGTAGAAATCAATGACGAGCTACCGATGACCATCGACCTGCGCCGTTACTAGAGCCTACGCAACACGCGGATTTTTCGTATATCCGCGTGTCATGTGCCTGCGTTAGTCTGACCGTTCCCTGCTGTCTGCCGAGCTTTCCATGCCTGACCTGTTAGACCGCTACCCGCTGACTGCGGGCACCTATCACGAACTGCTCGACGGCAGCGGCGCAGTGCGTGCGCATTGGCAGCGCCTGTTCGATCAGTTGCAGCGCAGCAGCCCGGCGCAACTGGTGCAGCGTCAGGCCTTGCTGGCGCGGCAGATTCAGGAAAACGGCGTCACCTATAACGTCTATGCCGATCCCAAGGGCGCTGACCGGCCGTGGGAGCTGGATCTGCTGCCCCATGTGATCGCGGCTGATGAATGGCAGCAATTGTCCGCTGGCATCGCTCAGCGTGCGCGCTTGCTCAATGCAGTGCTGGCGGATCTGTACGGTCCGCAGCGGTTGATCAGCGAAGGCCTGCTGCCCGCCGAGCTGGTGTTCGGGCACAACAATTTTCTCTGGCCCTGTCAGGGCATTGCCCCGCCCGAGTCAGCCTTTCTGCATTTGTATGCCGTGGATCTGGCGCGCACGCCGGATGGTCGCTGGTGGGTCACTGCCGATCGCACCCAGGCGCCGTCCGGGGCCGGCTATGCGCTGGAAAACCGCACCATCGTCTCCCGCGCCTTTCCCGATTTGTACCGTGATCTGAAGGTTCAGCATCTGGCCGGTTTCTTCCGCACCTTGCAGGAAACCCTGGCCCGTCAGGCACCGCAGGGCGATGACGCACCGCTGGTGGTGCTGCTGACGCCGGGGCGGTTCAATGAAAGTTATTTCGAGCACCTGTATCTGGCGCGCCAGCTCGGTTATCCGCTGGTCGAGGGCGGCGATCTGACTGTGCGTAATGCCACGGTGTACCTGAAAACCCTCAGCGGCCTGCGCCGGGTGCACGCGATCATGCGCCGCCTCGACGATGATTTCTGCGACCCGCTGGAACTGCGGACCGACTCGGCGCTCGGGGTCCCCGGTCTGCTGGAGGCGGTGCGTCAGGGGCGGGTGCTGGTGGCCAATGCGCTAGGCAGCGGGGTGCTGGAATCGCCGGGGCTGCTGGGGTTTTTGCCGAAGATCAACCAGTTCCTGTTTGACGAAGAACTGATCCTGCCGTCGATCGCCACCTGGTGGTGCGGTGAAGCGCCAGTGCTGGCGCAGGCGTTGGAAAAACTTCCGGAGCTGCTGATCAAACCGGCGTTCCCGTCGCAGAGCTTCGCGCCTGTTTTCGGCCGTGACTTGAATGAAAGCCAGCGCCTCGAGCTGGCGCAGCGTATGCAGGCAAGGCCTTATGCCTACGTCGCGCAAGAGCTTGCGCAACTGTCGCAGGCGCCGGTCTGGCAAGCCGAGGACGGTCATCTGCAACCCCGCGCGATCGGCATGCGCATGTATGCGGTGGCCAGCCACGACGGCTACCGCGTGTTGCCGGGTGGTCTGACCCGAGTGGCGGCCGACGCCGATGCCGAGGTGGTGTCGATGCAGCGCGGCGGGGCGAGCAAGGACACCTGGGTGCTCAGCGACCGTGCGCCGAGTGGCGAGCAGTGGAAGGCGCAGCGCAATGTCGGCGTGCACGATCTGGTCCGCCGCGATCCATATCTGCCGTCGCGGGTGGTGGAAAATCTGTTCTGGTTCGGCCGCTACTGCGAGCGCTGTGACGACAGCGCGCGGCTGCTGCGCATCATGCTCACGCGTTACGTCGATGGCGATGATCCGCAGGCGCTGCAAGCAGCGGTCGATCTCGGCGAGCGGCTGGCGCTGTTGCCGGATGAGGGCGAACTGCCGGAGCGCCTGCTCGCTGCGTTGCTGGGCGAGGATTGGTCGTTCAGCCTGCGTTCCAATTTGCAACGCCTGCAATGGGCCGCCTCGCAAGTGCGCGGCAAGCTGTCCCGGGAAAACTGGCAGGCGCTGGTCGAATTGCAGCGCGAGGCGCTGGAGCTGGAAGTCGATGAACCGGACTTCGGCGAACTGCTGGACTTCCTCAACCGTCTGGTGATGTCGCTGGCAGCGCTGTCGGGGTTTGCCCTGGATGACATGACCCGCGACGAAGGCTGGCGCTTTCTGATGATCGGCCGGCGCATCGAACGCCTGCAATTTCTCAGCAGCAGTCTGGCGGCGTTTCTGCGCGGTGCGGGTGCGTTCGATCAGGCGGGGCTGGAGTGGTTGCTGGAGTTGGGTAACAGCAGCATTACCTATCGCTCGCGCTATCTGGCGGTGGCGCAACTGATTCCGGTGCTGGATTTGCTGCTGCTGGATGAGCAGAACCCCCACGCGGTGCTGTTTCAGCTGAAACTGGTGACCCGCACGCTGAAACGCCTGAACGACGATTTCGCCGCGCCTCGGGAAACCGCGCTGCCGCAACTGGTCGAGCGCCTGTCGCGGTTTGATCTCGGTTGTCTGGAAAATCCTTTGTTCAGCAAATCCAGCGTACGTGCCGCGCTGGATGGTCTGGCCGATCTGTTGCAGGAAATCGCCGAAGCCAGCGGCCAGGTATCGGATCGTCTGGCCCTGCGCCATTTCGCCCATGTCGATGATGTTAGTCAGCGTACGGTGTCCGTGTGATGAGCGCTCAATATCAGATCTTTCACGACACCTGTTATCACTACGACAGCCCGGTCTCCCTCGCGCAGCAACTGGCGCACTTGTGGCCGCGCGAATGCAGCTGGCAGCGCTGCACCGAGCAGCAGTTGCTGATCAGCCCCGAGCCGACCATGCGCCGTGATGAACTGGACGTATTCGGCAATCCGTTGACGCGTCTGGCGTTTGAGCGGCCCCATGATGAATTGCAGGTCAACGCCCGGCTGACGGTGGAGGTGCTGGCGCGACCGGCGCTGGATTTCAACCAGTCGCCCGCGTGGGAGCAGACCCGCGATGCGCTGACCTACAGCAGTCAGCCGTTGTCCGCCGACTTGCTCGAAGCCTGTCGCTACCGGTTTCAGTCGCCTTATGTGCATTTGAAGCGCAGCTTCGTCGAGTTCTCGCAAAGCTGTTTTCCGCCAGGGCGACCGTTGCTGCTCGGGGTGCAGGCGCTGATGCAGAAGATCTTCAGCGAATTCACCTTCGATGCCGAAGCCACCCAGGTGGCGACGCCGCTGGTGGAAGTGCTGGAGCGTCGACGCGGCGTCTGTCAGGACTTCGCTCATCTGATGCTGGCCTGTGTGCGCTCGCGCGGTCTGGCGGCGCGTTATGTCAGCGGCTACCTGCTGACCCAGCCGCCGCCGGGGCAGCCACGCCTGATCGGCGCCGACGCCTCGCATGCGTGGGTATCGGTGTTCTGTCCGGTATCGGGCTGGGTGGATTTCGATCCGACCAATAATGTGCAGCCGGCGCTGGAACACATCACGCTGGCGTGGGGAAGGGATTTCTCCGATGTGTCGCCGTTGCGGGGGGTGATTCTCGGTGGCGGTAATCACGACCCGGAAGTGCGGGTTACGGTGATGCCTCAGAATTGATGGGTTTTCAGATGTGGGAGCGAGCCTGCTCGCGATAGCGTCAGGTCAGCCAATGGATTTGTAACAGATACACCGCTTTCGCGAGCAGGCTCGCTCCCACAGTGATTTTGGTGTGTCAGGGAAAGCAGGGCTGTGAGGGCCGGCAGCAGAACTGCCAGCCCCGTCACAAATCCGCAGGGTCTGATTCGATCATCAAACCCGGTGGGGCTCAGGCGTCGGGCGTCTGATCTTTCGGTGCATCGGATGCATCAACATCATCATCGGTCGCCACTTCACCGTCAGGGTTCAGTGCCGCTTCTTCAGCGGTTTGCTTCTTGCGCTGAAGCTTTTCCTCTTTCTTCTGTTCCTTTGCCAGGTCTCGTTGACGTTTGGCGAAGGAGTAATTGGGTTTGGCCATGGGCGATCCTCTGGGGTCGAAGGTGAGGTTGAGCGGCGCGTATTCTGCCCTGTATCGGTGTCCGGGGGTTAACCGGGTTTTTGGTCGACCCACTTGGGCGTGACGGTCGGCTGCCACTGATCGAGGGCGTCGAGCAGGGAATCTGGCGATTCGCTCACTTGCAGCATGTCACGGTGTGGCGCGCGAACGAAGCCTTCGCCGACGATATGATCGAGAAAAGCCGTGAGTTTGCTGTAGAAACCGTTCACTTCCAGCAGCCCCAAAGGCTTGCCGTGATAGCCGAGCTGGCCCCAGGTCCAGACTTCGAACAGCTCTTCCAGCGTGCCGAGGCCGCCGGGCAGGGCGATGAACGCATCGCTCAGCTCAGCCATCCGCGCCTTGCGCGCATGCATGCCGTCGACCACTTCCAGGCGCGTCAGGCTCTTGTGGCCGATCTCCTTGTCCATCAGGCTTTGCGGAATGATGCCGATCACTTCGCCGCCAGCCGCCAGCGCGGCATCAGCGACAATGCCCATCAAACCGACGGCACCACCGCCGTAGACCAGCGTCAGATTACGCTCGGCCAATGCCCGGCCGAGGGTCACGGCAGCTTCGGTGTAGGCCGGCACGGTACCGGCGTTGGCACCGCAAAACACACAAACGGATTTCAGCGACATGCGTTACTCCTGAGTCGATCAGTCGCACAGGGTAACGGCTGGCACGCTGCGCTCCAAGGTCTAGACTTCGCGTTCGGGTGATTCAAAAGTACCGCTGGCGCCACAGGCGTAGGCGGCGAGCAAGCTGCACAACAGGCCGTTAAAGAACATGACTGGCACTCCGTTTCAGTAGGTGGGCCGATCATAGGTCTGGGCCAACGAAATGGCCGTTAGATTGTGTCGATGAGTGTCATAGCCTGAAAGTTGTATACAATTTTTGACTCAAGTCATATGAACTTGCGATGATTTCAGGCAGTCTTTCCACCACTAGTGTTTTTGTTAACCCTGCCTTGGAGATTCACCATGTTTTCCAAAGTTGTTGCGGTATCCCTGCTGGCGCTGGCCAGCAGCCAATTGATGGCTGCCGAGTGCAAAACCACCGTTGATTCCACCGATCAGATGTCCTTTAACACCAAGGAAATCGTGATCGACAAGAGCTGCAAGACCTTCACCGTCGAACTGACCCACTCCGGCAGCCTGCCGAAGAACGTCATGGGTCATAACCTGGTGATCAGCAAAGAAGCTGACATGCAGCCAATCGCTACCGACGGCCTGGCAGCCGGTATCGACAAGAACTACCTGAAAGATGGCGACGCACGAATCATCGCCCACACCAAGATCATCGGCGCCAAGGAAACCGATTCGGTGACCTTTGACGTTGCCAAGGTGGCTGACGGTGGCTACGGCTTCTTCTGCTCGTTCCCTGGCCACATCTCGATGATGAAAGGCACCATCGTCGTCAAGTAATCAGGGCCAATGTGGGAGCGAGCCTGCTCGCGAAGAGGCCATCCGCTTCACTGATGGCCAAAGAAAAAGCCCGCTGAGGATCACTCCTCCGCGGGCTTTTTCATGCCTTTGAAAAATCAAGGCGCAAACGGCATGACCCGCTTGTGATGAGTCTTGTTGTACGTATCGACAATGATCTTCGCCGCCTCGTCCCGCACCGTTTCCCCGTGCAGAAACGCATCGATCTCGGCATAGGTCACGCCATGCGCTGCTTCGTCCGGTTTGCCCGGCGAAAGATCTTCCAGGTCTGCCGTCGGCACTTTCTCGACCAGCGTTTCCGGCGCGCCAAAGCTGCGGGCAATCGCACGCACCTGATTTTTCACCAGACCGCTGAGCGGGGCGAGGTCGCAGGCGCCATCGCCGAATTTGGTGAAGAAACCCATCACTGCTTCCGCCGCGTGGTCGGTGCCAATCACCAGACCGCCCGCCACCCCGGCAATCGTGTACTGCGCCACCATGCGCATCCGTGCCTTGGTATTGCCCAGCACGAAATCCACTGACGCCGCCGGTTTGCCTTCGAACGCCGACACCTGAGCCGCCAGCGCCTTGACCGCCGGGCCGATGTTCACGGTGTGGATTTCGTCAGGGGCGATGCAGTCGAGCGAGGCCTTGGCGTCGTGCTCGTCAAACTGGGTTTCGTAGGGCAGGCGCACGGCGATGAATTTGTAGCGGTCGTCGCCGGTTTTTTCGCGCAGTTCACGTACCGCGCGCTGGGCCAGGAGGCCGGCGGTCAGTGAATCGACGCCGCCGCTGATGCCCAGCACCAGGGTCTTGAGCCCGGAATTGACCAGACAATCCTGAATGAACGTCAGGCGCCGGGCGACTTCGGCCTGCAGGGCCTGATCGTCGGCGAACGGTGGTTGCACCTTGAGCTGCTCAGCAATCTCACGCTGTACGGCTTGCATGAATTCACTCCTTGCTAGATAGACTGGATTCGGCAGGAACCTGAAACACATGTCGCAAATAGGCGACGAAATTCGGATCTTTGCAGTGGGTCTTGCCAGGCTCGTCGGAGATCTTCGCCACCGGCTGGCCGTTGCAGGCGGTCATTTTAAGCACGATGCTCATCGGTTCGACACCCGGGATATCGCAGGTGAGGTTGGTACCGATGCCGAAGCTCACATTGATGCGACCGTGCAGCGCGCGGAAAATCTCCAACGATTTCGGCAGGGTCAGACTGTCGGAGAACACCAGGGTCTTGCTCATCGGGTCGATGCCGAGCTTGTGGTAGTGCGCGATGCACTTTTCGCCCCACGCCACCGGGTCCCCGGAATCGTGGCGCAGACCGTCGAAGAGCTTGGCGAAGAACAGATCGAAATCGCCAAGAAACGCATCGGTAGTGATGCAGTCGGTGAGGGCGATGCCGAGCAGACCGCGATACTCGCGCACCCAGCAATCGAGCGCGGCGATCTGGCTGTCGATCAGGCGCGGGCCAAGTTGCTGATGGGCCATGATCCACTCGTGAGCCATGGTGCCCAGCGGTTTCATGTCCAGCTCGCGGGACAGATGTACGTTGCTGGTACCGACGAAACGCCCGGGGAAGTCATGCTTGAGGACGTTGACCACTTCGGCCTGGACGCCAAAGGAAAAGCGCCGGCGCGTGCCGAAATCGGCAACCTGCAATTGCGACAGCTCATCGGCCGAGGCATTGGCGGTCAGCCAGTCGAACTTGCGATACAGCTGTTCGCGTGCCTGCTCCAGCGAAGTCTCCCGGTAGCGATAGCGATTGCGCACTTCGCTGACGATCGCCAGCAGCGGCACTTCGTAGAGGATCACATGCAGCCATGGCCCGCGCAGACGGATGAACAGTTCTCCGTTCTCGATGCCGGTGTGCAGGTAGCGCAGGTTGAAGCGGAACAGGCCGAGGAAGCGCAGAAAATCCGGTTTCAGAAAGCTGATGCGCTCGAGAAAACTCAACTGATCGGCACTCAGGCTCAGCTCGGCCAGACGCTCGATCTGATGACGAATCTCGGCCAGATACGGGCGCAGATCCTCGGCGTTGCGGCAACGGAACTCCCATTCGACTTCGACGTTGGGGTAGTTGTGCAGCACCGCCTGCATCATCGTCAGCTTGTAGAAGTCGGTGTCGAGCAGGTTCTGCACGATGCGATCGGCAAACACACTCTCGCTCATAAACGGGTCTCCAGTTGCGCCGCGCCTGGCGCGGTCTATATCGATGGCGCTAGTGGCGCATATCGGCGGTGGGGATTGCCAGCATTTTTTCAGAGCGCCGCAGATCCACTGTGGGAGCGAGCCTGCTCGCGAATGCGGTGTGTCAGTTAAAGATGATGTGGCTGACCCGACGCTTTCGCGAGGAGGCTCGCTCCCACAGGGATCCCGGTTGACCTCACACCGGGCTATCGATTTGTTCAAGCATCCATTTCACAAAATCCCGCACCTTCGGCACTTCCGCCGCGTGCTCCGGGTAGGCCAGGTAATAGGCATCGCTGCTGGGCATTGCATGCTGCCAGGGTATGACCAGTTTGCCTTCGGCCAATTCCTCTTCCACCAGAAACCGCGGCAGCAGCGCCACGCCACAACCGACCTGGGCGGCGCGGATGCACATGTAAAAGGTTTCGAAACGCGGCCCGTGGTAGCTGTGTTCGGTGTGGTAGCCCTGACTGTCGAACCAGTCGTGCCAGGCCTGCGGTCGCGAGGCATTTTGCAGCAGCACCAGGTCGGTGAGTTGCGTCGGGTCAGTGAATGGTGTGTCCGGCAGGCTGGCCGGGGCGCAGACCGGCACCAGTTGTTCGCCGAACAATTTCAGGCATTCGGTGCCCGGACGCGAAGCCTGGCCGAAATAGAAAGCCAGATCGCTGCGCCCTTGCAACAGATCGTCGGCCTCCTGTTCGTTGCACAGATCCAGATGAATCGACGGATGGCGCAGGCGCCAGCCTTTCAGGCGCGGCACCAGCCAACGGGCGCCGAAGGTGGAAGGGGTAGAGACTCGCAGGACTTCGGTCTCGCCGCCGTAGGAACGCAGGTAATGCGTCGACATCTCCACTTGGCTGAGGATTTTTCTGACCTCGACCAGATACAAATCCCCGGCCGGCGTCATCTGCAAGCGCCGACGCACGCGGCGGAACAGCAAGTGCTGCAACAGTTCTTCAAGCTGCGCGACCTGTTTGCTCACCGCACTCTGGGTCAGGTTCAGCTCTTCGGCGGCGCGGGTAAAACTCAGGTGCCGGGTCACGGCCTCGAAGCATTGCAGCGCGGTGATCGAGGGCAAGTGGCGTTTGTTCAGCATGGCCAGTCCTTTTTCTTGTCTTTCGCTAGGCAGCATGAATAAACGGAATGATATCTGGCGTAAAGGTCGTTTGTTGCATCGCCGCAGTGAGGCTACAACTAAAGGCCTGCCCGGCCATGCGAAGGATGGCCGCACACATTCTGTTTTTGCTTGAGGAGAGACCGATGGTAGCCGCATTGCTTGATCGTCTGGGAGTCAACCCGGCCCTGTACCAGAACGGCAAAGTGCCGGTGCATTCACCCATCGATGGCAGCGAAATTGCCTCGGTGAACTGGGAGGGCGCAGCCGAAGTCGAGCAGCACATCAGTCGCGCAGATCATGCATTCGAGCACTGGCGCAAGGTGCCGGCGCCGCGTCGCGGTGAGCTGGTGCGCCAGTTCGGCGAAGTGTTGCGCGAGTACAAGGCCGACCTTGGCGAGCTGGTATCGTGGGAGGCCGGCAAGATCACTCAGGAAGGTCTGGGTGAAGTGCAGGAGATGATCGACATCTGCGACTTCGCCGTTGGCCTGTCGCGCCAGTTGTACGGTCTGACCATCGCCTCCGAGCGCCCGGGCCACCATATGCGTGAAACCTGGCATCCGCTTGGCGTGGTCGGCGTCATCAGCGCATTCAACTTCCCGGTCGCAGTGTGGGCGTGGAACACCACCCTGGCGCTGGTCTGCGGCAACCCGGTGGTGTGGAAGCCATCAGAGAAAACCCCGCTGACCGCGCTGGCCTGTCAGGCGCTGTTTGATCGCGTAGTGAAAAATTTCAGTGATGCCCCACCGAGTCTGTGCCAGGTGGTGATCGGCGGTCGTGATGCCGGCGAAGCGCTGGTCGATGATCCCCGTGTCGCGCTGATCAGTGCCACCGGCAGCACGCGCATGGGCCGCGAAGTGGCGCCGAAAGTCGCCGCGCGATTTGCCCGCAGCATTCTCGAACTGGGCGGCAACAACGCTATGATCCTCGGCCCGAGCGCCGATCTGGACATGGCGGTGCGCGCGATTCTGTTCAGCGCCGTCGGCACCGCCGGGCAACGCTGCACGACTTTGCGTCGTCTGATCGCCCATGAATCGGTCAAGGAAGAAATCGTCACCCGCCTCAAGGCTGCCTATTCGAAAGTACGCATCGGCCATCCGCTGGAAGGCAATCTGGTCGGCCCGCTGATCGACAAGCACAGCTTCGAAAACATGCAGGATGCGCTGGAACAGGCACTGAGCGAAGGCGGCCGGGTGTTCGGTGGCAAGCGTCAACTGGAAGAGCAATTCCCCAACGCCTACTACGTGTCGCCGGCCATCGTGGAAATGCCCGAGCAGAGCGACGTGGTCTGCAGCGAAACCTTCGCGCCGATTCTCTATGTGGTTGGCTACAGCGATTTCGAGGAAGCGCTGCGCCTGAACAACGCCGTGCCGCAAGGCCTGTCATCGTGCATCTTCACCACCGACGTGCGTGAGGCCGAGCGGTTCATGTCGGCGGTCGGCAGCGACTGCGGCATCGCCAACGTCAACATCGGCCCGAGCGGCGCGGAAATCGGCGGTGCCTTTGGTGGCGAGAAAGAGACCGGCGGCGGCCGTGAGTCCGGCTCCGATGCCTGGCGCGCGTACATGCGCCGGCAGACCAACACCGTCAACTACTCGCTGGAATTGCCGTTGGCGCAGGGCATTACATTCGACTGAAAGGTGGAGATCGTCTGTAGGAGTGAGCACTGTGGCGAGGGGATTTATCCCCGTTCGGCTGCGAAGCAGTCGTCGCTTTTGAAATTTTGGGGCCGCTCCGCGACCCAGCGGGGCGGTGCGACGTTTCGCTAAATCCCCTCGCCACAGGGGGCTCACTCAGGTTTGTGTGTTTGTTGGGTTTCTGTTGGAGTCTGGCAATGCCGTTACGCGAAGAATGTCTGTGGGAAACGCTCACGCCACAACGCCCGGATAACGCCGCGCTCAGGGGCGAGGTCAAGGTCGATGTCTGCGTGATCGGCGCCGGGTTCACCGGGTTGTCGGCGGCGCTGCATCTGTTGGAAAAAGGCAAAAGCGTCTGCGTGCTGGAAGCGCATCGCGCAGGGCACGGTGGCTCCGGGCGCAATGTCGGGCTGGTCAACGCCGGCATGTGGATTCCTCCGGACGAGATCGAAGCCGGGTTCGGCGAGGCGGTCGGCAGTCAGCTCAACCGCATGCTCGGTGCGGCGCCGGCGCTGGTGTTCAGCCTTGTGGATAAATACGCCATCGATTGCCAATTGCGCCGCGAAGGCACTTTGCACATGGCGCATAACGCCAAGGGCGAGGCGGATCTGCGCAGTCGCGAGCAGCAGTGGAAGCGCCGTGGCGCACCGGTCGAACTGCTCACCGGCAAGGCCTGCGAGCAAGCCACCGGCACGCAGAAAATCGCCGCCGCGTTGCTTGATCGCCGCGCCGGCACGCTCAATCCGATGGCCTATGTCACCGGGCTGGCCAATGCCGTGCTCGGGCTCGGCGGGCAGATGTTCGATCATTCGCCAGTGACTCGCCTCGAGCGCGTCGGGCAGAAGTGGTCGGTACAGACCGCCCAGGGTTCGGTGCTCGCTGAACAAGTGGTCATCGCCTCCAACGCCTACACCGAAGGCGACTGGACCGAACTCAAGCGCAATTTCTTTCCCGGTTATTACTACCAGGTCGCCTCGGTGCCGCTCAGCGAAGACGCCGCGCAGGAAATTCTTCCCGGCGGGCAGGGCTCGTGGGACACCCGTCAGGTATTGAGCAGCATCCGTCGCGACAAGGACGGGCGCCTGTTGCTCGGTAGCCTGGGCAATGGCAACCAGAAACCGACCTGGTTTCTCAAGGCCTGGGCCGATCGGGTGCAGCAGCATTACTTCCCCAATCTGAAGCCGGTCGAGTGGGAATGCACCTGGACCGGGCGCATTGCGTTTACTCCTGATCACCTGATGCGGCTGTTCGAGCCCGCGCCCGGACTGGTGGCCGTCACCGGTTATAACGGTCGCGGCGTCACCACCGGCACGGTGGTCGGCAAAGCCTTCGCCGATTACCTGTGCAATGGCAATCCGCAGGCACTGCCGATTCCCTTCGCACCGATGCAGCCCCTGGCCGGTGTGGGCTTGCGCAGTTGCCTGTACGAGGCCGGGTTTTCCCTGTATCACGCGGGCCAGTGCCTGCGCATCGTCATTTGAGTGTTGAAATTTGTTGCCGCAAGCGGCGCTTTTGCATCCAGCGACTAGCCTGTAATGGTGCGGGTTGTAGCAGTCCCGCACCAGCAGTGTGCAGTTCGGTGACGCGGGCTGTTACAGGCTGGTTGCACGTCGTTTGCCGCTGCGGTTGCAATGATGGCGCGTGCGGGTTGCGCCTGAAAAAACAAATGGTTTCACCTTCCGCGGTTTAGACGGTTGCACGCCCAATGAAAATGGGACCGAAACAGTCGAAATAACAACAACGCAGCGACTTTTTGAAGAATAAAAAACCGATGGCACGGGCCTTGCTCTGAGCTTTGAGTGAAGTGAAGTCGCAGTGCCAACTAAAAAAAACCTTGGAGCACCACCTCATGTCCCAGACGTTTTACAAGAAAGGCTTTCTGGCCCTCGCAGTCGCTACTGCGCTGGGTGTTTCTGCGTTTGCTCAAGCTGATATCAAGATCGGTGTAGCGGGTCCGATGACCGGTGCCAACGCGGCATTCGGCGAGCAGTACATGAAGGGTGCACAGGCGGCGGCCGATGCGGTCAACGCGGCGGGCGGCGTCAACGGGGAAAAAATCGTCCTGGTCAAAGGTGATGACGCCTGCGAACCGAAGCAGGCGGTGACGGTCGCCAAGGACCTCACCAACCAGAAAGTCGCCGGTGTGGTCGGTCACTTCTGCTCCTCGTCGACCATTCCAGCCTCGGAAATCTACGACGAAGCCGGGATCATCGCGATCACCCCGGGCTCGACCAACCCGCAAGTTACCGAGCGTGGCCTCAGCGCCATGTTCCGTATGTGCGGACGTGACGACCAGCAAGGCATCGTTGCCGGCGACTACATCGTCGACATGCTCAAGGGCAAGAAAGTCGTCGTGCTGCACGACAAGGACACCTACGGCCAAGGCCTGGCGGACGCTACCAAGGCTCAGCTGGAAAAACGCGGCGTCAAGCCTGTGCTGTACGAAGGTCTGACCCGTGGCGAGAAAGACTTCAGCACCATCGTCACCAAGATCCGTGGCGCCGGCGCCGATGTCGTCTACTTCGGCGGCCTGCACCCGGAAGCCGGTCCGCTGGTTCGCCAGCTGCGTGAACAAGGCCTGAAAGACGTCAAGTTCATGTCCGACGACGGCATCGTGACCGACGAGCTGGTGACCACCGCTGGCGGCCCGCAATTCACCGATGGCGTGCTGATGACCTTCGGCGCCGACCCGCGCCTGTTGCCGGAAAGCAAGACCGTAGTGGACGCGTTCCGCAAGGCCGGCACCGAGCCTGAAGGGTACACCCTGTACGCCTACGCCTCGGTTCAGACCCTGGCGGCAGCGTTCAACGGCGCGAAGAAAAACGACGGCGAAGCCGCTGCCAAGTGGCTGAAGGCCAACCCGGTGAAAACCGTGATGGGCGAGAAGACCTGGGACGCCAAAGGCGACCTGAAAGTCTCCGACTACGTGGTTTACCAGTGGGACAAGGATGGCAAATACCACCAGCTGGAAAAGCAGAAGTAAGGGCTGAAGCGATCATCTGATCACTACCGATCCCCTGTGGGAGCGAGCCTGCTCGCGAAGACGCACTGACAAACAACCTCTGCGTTGAATGTGCAACCGCTTTCGCGAGCAGGCTCGCTCCCACAAAGGGGTTCCGTGTGGTCAGGGCTGATCACGCTCCGACATTGCTCCGACGTACATCTGTATTTTTCCTAGAAGAACCGCGTGCCGATGGCGCGCAGGTTCTCACTGCGTGAGATTGCGTTATGGATGGTATTTTCCTGCAGCAACTGGTCAATGGCCTGACCCTCGGGTCGGTCTATGGCCTGATCGCCATCGGCTACACAATGGTCTACGGCATCATCGGCATGATCAACTTCGCCCATGGCGAGGTTTACATGATTTCCGCTTACCTGGCGGCAATCAGTCTGGCTCTGCTGGCTTACTTCGGTATCGAATCCTTCCCGCTGCTGATGCTCGGCACGCTGATCTTCACCATCGTCGTCACGGCGGTGTATGGCTGGGTCATCGAGCGTGTTGCCTACAAACCCCTGCGTAACTCGACCCGCCTGGCGCCGCTGATCAGCGCTATCGGTATTTCGCTGATTCTGCAGAACTACGCACAGATCGCTCAGGGCGCCAAACAACAGGGCGTGCCTACGCTGCTGACCGGTGCCTGGCGTGTTGAAGTCGGTACCGGCTTCGTACAACTGACCTACACCAAAGTCTTCATCCTGATCGCCGCGTTCGTCGGCATGGGGCTGCTGACCTACGTCATCAAATACACCAAGCTCGGCCGCATGTGCCGCGCGACCCAGCAAGACCGCAAGATGGCCTCGATCCTGGGGATCAACACCGACCGGGTGATTTCCTACGTGTTCATCATCGGTGCAGCCATGGCCGCACTGGCCGGTGTGCTGATCACCATGAACTACGGCACGTTCGACTTCTATGCCGGCTTCATCATCGGCATCAAGGCGTTCACCGCAGCGGTTCTGGGCGGCATCGGTTCACTGCCCGGCGCGATGCTCGGCGGGATCATCCTCGGCATCTCCGAGTCGCTGTTCTCCGGTCTGGTCAACTCCGACTACAAAGACGTGTTCAGTTTCTCGCTGCTCGTCCTCGTACTGGTCTTCCGGCCGCAGGGCCTGTTGGGCCGTCCTCTTGTGTCGAAGGTGTAAGCGATGTCTGCAACCACTGAAAAATCCATCGATATCAAAAAAAGTCTGGTCGAGGCGATTCTTGCCGGCCTGATTGCGCTGATCGTGTTCGGGCCGATTGTCGGCGTGGTCCTCGACGGCTACAGCTTCAACCTCGAAGCGACTCGCGTGGCGTGGATCATTGCCATCGTCATGGCCGGTCGCTTTGCCCTCAGCCTGTTCCTGCAAACCCCCAAGGGCCTGAAGATCCTCGACGGGTTCGAGAGCAGCGGTTCCGGCGTGCACGTGCTGCCGGCGGACTACAAATCGCGGCTGCGCTGGATCATCCCGCTGATTATCGTGCTGGCGATCATCGTGCCGTTTGTCTCCAACTCCTATCTGCTGGGGGTGGTTATCCTCGGTTTGATCTACGTGCTGCTGGGGCTGGGGCTGAACATTGTGGTCGGTCTGGCCGGGCTGCTCGATCTCGGTTACGTGGCGTTCTACGCCATCGGCGCCTACGGTCTGGCATTGGGTTATCAATATCTGGGTCTGGGTTTCTGGACCGTGCTGCCGCTGGCGGCAATCACCGCAGGCCTGGCTGGCTGCATTCTCGGTTTCCCGGTGTTGCGTCTGCACGGTGACTATCTGGCGATCGTGACCCTGGGCTTCGGCGAAATCATTCGTCTGGTGTTGAACAACTGGCTGTCCCTGACTGGCGGCCCGAACGGCATGCCGGCGCCACTGCCGACGTTCTTCGGCCTGGAGTTCGGCAAGCGGGCGAAGGATGGCGGAGTACCGTTCCATGAGTTCTTCGGTCTGACCTACAACCCCGACGTGAAGTATTACTTCATCTACGCAGTGCTGTTCCTGGTGGTGCTGGCGGTGTTGTACGTCAAGCATCGGCTGGTGAAGATGCCGGTGGGTCGCGCCTGGGAAGCCCTGCGCGAAGATGAAATCGCCTGCCGTTCGATGGGCCTCAACCACGTACTGGTCAAACTCTCGGCGTTCACCATCGGTGCGTCGACGGCGGGTCTGGCCGGGGTGTTCTTCGCGACCTACCAAGGCTTCGTCAACCCGACCTCGTTCACCTTCTTCGAATCGGCGCTGATCCTCGCCATCGTCGTGCTCGGCGGCATGGGCTCGACCATTGGCGTGGTCATCGCCGCATTCGTGCTCACCGTCGCTCCGGAACTGCTGCGCGGCTTCGCTGAATACCGCGTGCTGCTGTTCGGCATCCTGATGGTGTTGATGATGATCTGGCGACCACGCGGGCTGATCCGCATCAGCCGCACCGGGGTCAAACCACGCAAAGGTGCCATTCACTACGAGAGGACTGCGCCATGAGTGAAGTCGTACTCTCTGTTGAAAAATTGATGATGCATTTCGGTGGCATCAAGGCTTTGAGCGATGTCAGCCTGAAGGTCAAACGCAATTCGATTTTCGCCCTGATCGGTCCCAATGGCGCCGGCAAGACCACGGTGTTCAACTGCCTGACCGGTTTCTACAAGGCCACAGGCGGCAAGATCGAACTCAATGTGCGCGGCCAGCAGACCAACGTCATCCAGTTGCTGGGCGAGTCGTTCAAACCGACTGATTTCGTCTCGCCGAAATCCTTCCTCAGCCGCATGTACTACAAGATGTTCGGCGGTACTCACCTGGTGAACCGTGCCGGTCTCGCCCGTACGTTCCAGAACATTCGCCTGTTCAAGGAAATGTCGGTACTGGAAAACCTGCTGGTCGCGCAGCACATGTGGGTCAACCGCAACATGCTCGCCGGTATTCTCAACACCAAGGGCTATCGCAAGGCCGAGAGCGATGCGCTGGATGTCGCGTTCTACTGGCTCGAAGTGGTCGATCTGGTCGACTGCGCCAACCGTCTCGCCGGTGAACTCTCGTACGGCCAACAACGCCGTCTGGAAATTGCCCGGGCCATGTGCACGCGGCCGCAAATCATCTGCCTCGACGAACCGGCCGCCGGCCTCAACCCTCAGGAAACCGAAGCGCTCAGCGCGATGATCCGGCTGCTGCGCGACGAGCACGATCTGACCGTGGTGCTGATCGAACACGACATGGGCATGGTCATGAGCATTTCCGATCACATCGTGGTTCTCGACCACGGCATCGTCATCGCCGAAGGCGGGCCGGAAGCGATCCGCAACGATCCGAAAGTGATCGCGGCCTATCTGGGCGCCGACGAAGAGGAGCTGGTATGAGCCAACCGATCCTCGAACTACGCAATCTGGACGTGTTCTACGGCCCGATTCAGGCGCTCAAAGGCGTTTCTTTGCAGATCAACGAAGGCGAGACCGTCAGCCTGATTGGCTCCAACGGCGCCGGCAAGTCGACCCTGCTGATGTCGATCTTCGGCCAGCCCAGAGCGGCGGGCGGGCAGATTCTCTATCAGGGCGTCGACATCACGCAGAAGTCTTCGCACTACATCGCCTCCAACGGCATCGCGCAGTCGCCGGAAGGGCGGCGGGTTTTCCCCGACATGACCGTCGAGGAAAACCTGCTGATGGGCACCATCCCGATTGGCGACAAGTACGCCAAAGAGGACATGCAGCGCATGTTCGAGCTGTTTCCACGGCTTGAAGAGCGACGCAATCAGCGGGCGATGACCATGTCTGGCGGTGAACAGCAGATGCTTGCCATCGCCCGTGCGCTGATGAGCCGGCCGAAGCTGTTGCTGCTCGATGAGCCGAGCCTGGGTCTGGCACCGATCGTGGTGAAGCAGATCTTCGCCACGCTGCGGGAACTGGCGAAAACCGGCATGACCATTTTTCTGGTCGAGCAGAACGCCAACCATGCGCTGAAGCTGTCGGATCGGGCGTATGTGATGGTCAACGGCGAGATTCGCCTGACCGGCACCGGTAAAGAACTGTTGGTGAATGAGGAGGTGCGTAACGCCTATCTGGGCGGGCACTGATTCTTCTCGCGGTTGTACACAGCCCCGGCGACGAGAGTCCCGGGGCTTTTTTTTTTGAATCCACCACAGGTAAATTGGCTAATTCCCGAAATTGTGGAAAACAAATTCCCCAAGCTGCCAAAGCGCGACATATAGACGCTGCAAACGGCTGTTTTTCCACAGTTTTGACTTGTCCCCGGTTACTGTGGAACTGGCTGTGAATAACGTGGGTGTATATGGTTGCAGGCCTTTTAATCCGTGGCCTGCAGGCTTGTGATTGTTTTTTGATCAGTCAGTTTCAGGCAGGCGTGAGGCGCCATTGTCAACCTTTTTATAGCGCATCCAGGTCGGGTACTGTTGAGTGTAAAAGCCTGTGGATAAGTCTGTGACTAAACTCTGGAAAGACCTCGCGGAGCGCCGTAATTGCTGGCCTCGCGCAATCACCCGGTTGCACCGTCCGTCGTGCAAAATGCCCTGTGCCGCACATCCCCCGCCTCACGGTCAAGCAAAAAACTTTCCATTTCGCCCGCAAAGCCTTGTGTGGCGCGGCTTTGCGCGTTTGCACTTGCCCCCGGAAACTGTGGAGCAGACTGTGGATAACATGCGTGCACATGGCTACAGGCCACGCTGGCTATGGCCTTGGCAGGTCTGGTTGTTTTTTGTACAGCTGGCAAGTGTTGCCCGTATTCGCGAGGGCGGGCATGCTGCCTGCTGATTTTCTATTCCAAGGGCTGCCGTGGCGGCCGAAGCAAGGAGAACACGATGTCCGACACCCTGTTTATCACCGGCGCGACGTCCGGTTTTGGTGAAGCCTGTGCCCGGCGTTTTGCCGAGGCTGGCTGGAAGCTGGTCCTGACCGGCCGTCGTGAAGAACGCCTCAATGCCCTATGCGCCGAACTGTCGAAGCAGACCGAAGTGCATGGTCTGGTCCTCGATGTGCGCGATCGCAAGGCGATGGAGGAGGCAATCGCCAACCTGCCGCCGTCGTTCGCCAAACTCCGTGGCCTGATCAACAACGCTGGCCTGGCGCTCGGCGTCGACCCGGCGCCGAAGTGCGATCTGGATGACTGGGACACCATGGTCGACACCAACGTCAAAGGCCTGATGTACGCCACCCGCCTGCTGCTGCCTCGGCTGATCGCCCACGGCCGTGGCGCCGGTATCGTCAACCTCGGTTCCATCGCCGGCAACTATCCGTACCCGGGCAGCCACGTGTACGGCGCGAGCAAAGCCTTCGTCAAACAGTTCTCGCTGAACCTGCGTTGCGATTTGCAGGGCACTGGCGTGCGGGTCAGCAACATCGAGCCCGGCCTGTGCGAAAGCGAGTTCTCGCTGGTGCGTTTCGCCGGTGATCAGGAGCGCTACAACGCCACTTATGCTGGGGCCGAGCCGATCCAGCCGCAGGACATCGCCGAGACGATTTTCTGGGTCATGAACACCCCGGCGCATATCAACATCAACAGCCTGGAGCTGATGCCGGTGAGCCAGACCTGGGCCGGGTTTGCCATCGAGCGTAACAAGGCTTGATACGGCGCTGAGCCATTCGCGAGCAGGCTCGCTCCCACAGGAGAATGCATTTCAAACTGTGGGAGCGAGCCTGCTCGCGAAAAGGCCGGCACAGGCAAAACAGGACGATAAGCTAAACTCCGCACTCAACCAGCCCACTGCATTCGGCGGTGTGCAAGGTTTCATGAGGAGTTCAAGTGAGTAACCGAGGTGAGCAGGCACTGCTCAAACAGTCGACGCTGCTGATGCTGGCGGTGTCGATTGCCGGGATCGTCACCGGTTTTGTTTCAGGTTCGCAATCCATCCTGTTCGATGGCTTTTTTTCGCTGATCGCGACGTTCATCAAAATCCTGATGCTGATCACCGCCCGGCTGATTGCCAAGCAAAGCAATCAGCGTTTCCAGTTCGGCTTCTGGCATCTGGAGCCGATGGTGTTGCTGATCGAGGGCAGCTTCCTGCTGTTGATCGCCATCTACGCCTTTCTCAACGGCGTGTTCGGCATCATCAATGGTGGCCGCGATATCGAGCTGGGTCTGGTGATCGTCTACGCGGCGGTATTCACCGTCGTCGAGTTCGCCTACTTCTTCTACGTGCGTCAGCGCAATCGCACGCTCAAATCCAGCCTGATCCAGTTCGACAACATCAGTTGGCTGGTCGACGCGATGCTCTCGGTGGGCCTGTTGATCAGTTTCCTCGCCGCGCTGCTGCTCAAGTCCCAGGGCTATGGCGAGTGGGCGGTGTATGTCGATCCGCTGATCCTGATCGTGCTGGCGCTGACCATGCTGCCCCCGGCGTTGAAGATCCTCGGGCCGGCATTGCGTGATGTGCTGGGAATCGCCCCGGACACGCTGGATGAGCAAGTCAGGCAGGTGATGGAGGTGGCGAAGGTCGAGCATGGTTTCGACGATTACGTGTCCTACGTGCAAAAGCACGGTCGGGCGCGGTTCATCGAAATTCATGTGGTGTTGCCGGCGGATTATCCGCTGCGCGATGTCGCGCAGCTGGACGCGCTACGTGAGCAGATATCGGCGCAGTTGGGTGAACCGGATGCGGCGAGGTGGCTGACGATCAGCTTCACCGGGGACAAGAAGTGGATTGCCTGATCTGACCCGGATGTCTGCTGAGAACACAGTAACCCTCTAGCCCCAAATTCCTGCTTTGCACAGGTCAACGCAGATATTCAGCCAAACCGTGATAGCAAGTCGCCAAATGATAAGGCGTAGTCGAAGGCATGTCCTTGCGGCTGACCTCCCCATTTTCATCCCGACACTCATGCCAGCCGCCGGCATGCAGAAACCGCTGCTGCAACGCCTGCAACTGGCGCAGCACTACCGCTTCGCTGTCCGCCCGCAAGGTCAGCGCGCGCAGGTATTCGGCCTGAGCCCAGATGCGCTGGGTCGAATCCCTCGGCCGTCCATTGCCATCCAGATCGAGCATCGCCCGCACCGCGCCGCAGGACTCCAGCACGCCGTACTGCTCGGTAAAGGCAAATGCCCGATCCAGCGCCCGATGCAGTTTCGAATCGCGCAACAACGCCGACGATTCGAGCAGGAAATACCATTCGAACTGGTGCCCCGGTTCGTACCAGTTATCCACAGCCCCCAGTGGCTTCTCCATCAATACGCCATATTGCGGATCGACGAATTGCTTGTGCATGGCTGTGCATAACTCAAGCAGGGCCTTCTGCGTCTGCGGGTCTTCGCGCACCGTCAGAGTGGCGAGGAAGGCTTCGGCCAAGTGCATCAGTGGATTTTGCAGTGGGCCGGTTTGCAGGGTGAGCCAATCACGCTCAAGGCAGGCTTCGTACAAACCGTCGCCGGTGGCGAATCGGCGGCCGATGATTTCCAGCGCGGCGTTGAGTGTCGATTCGGCCAGCGAATCCCGGGACTTGTCCCAATAATGCGCGCAGGCAAAGAGGATGAAGGCGTGGGTGTAGAGATCCTTGCGCTGGTCCAGCGGCTTGCCCTGTGCGTCGATGCTGTAAAACCAGCCGCCGTGCTCGGCATCATGGAAGTGCCGTTGCAGGGAACGGAACAGCGCGGCGGCGCGGACTTCGGCGTTATCCACAACCCCGATCAGGCTGGAGAACAGATACAGCTGCCGTGCGCAGGCCATCGCCCGATAGCGTTGCGCTGGCAACGGCTGGTGTGTAGCGTCCAGCGCCTCATAGGGCAACGCCATGTCGGCATTCCAGCCCGGGCCTTGCCACAGCGGCACGATCACGTCGAGGAAGTGCTGCTGCACTTGGCCAAACAGGGCGGTCAATTCGGGCAGGGCGGTGGAGCGGGAAGCGTGGGGCATGGGCGGGCGTCACGGGCTTGGGCGATTGCGCGACATGGTAGCAGAGAGCACCGCTTGAGAGAGGCGGTGTCTGTCAGGCCGTCTTCGCGAGCAGGCTCACTCCCACAGTGGATTTGCAGCGTACACAAAACCTGTGGGAGCGAGCCTGCTCGCGAAGAGGCCAGTGCAGGCGCTAAAAATCAGCCTGCCAACAACCAGACGCCAGTCGCCGCCGAAGCCGCACCCGCCAACCGCACCAGCGGCGCCGCTGCCTGCGGAAGAACTCGCACCACGCCATAACCGAGCGCATGCAAAACCGCTGTCGCCGCGACAAACCCGGCCGCATACGCCCACGGACTGCTCATGTCCGGCAACTCCAGCCCATGCGCCACGCCATGGAACAGCGCAAACAGCGCCGTCGCGGCCACCGCCATCACCAGTGGCGGACGTACCGCCAGTGCCACGGCCAGGCCCAGCGCCAATACCGAGGCGGCTATCCCGCTCTCCAGCGCCGGCAACTCCAGCCCTTCAAAACCGAGCAAACCTCCGAGCAACATGGTGCCGACAAAAGTGCACGGCAGCGCCCAGCGCGCCGCGCCTTGTTGCTGCGCCGCCCACAAACCGACGGCGAGCATTGCCAGCAAGTGGTCGAGCCCGCCGATCGGGTGGCTGATGCCCGCGACGAGGCCACTGTCGCCATGGCCCGGGTGAGCGAACGCCAGTGCCGGTGTCAGCAGCAACGCCAGAGCGCCACGAATGCGTTTGAGTGTCATGGATAAGCTTCCTTGTGGATAAGTGGATCAGGCGGCGGTCAGCAGGCCCTGACGTTCGATGAAGGCGATGATTTCCTCGAGGCCCTGACCGGTTTTCTGGTTGCTGAACACGAACGGCTTGCCGTTGCGCATGCGTTTCGTGTCGCTGTCCATCATTTCCAGCGAGGCGCCCACCAGTGGCGCGAGGTCGATCTTGTTGATCACCAGCAGGTCGGACTTGCAGATCCCCGGGCCGCCCTTGCGCGGCAGCTTGTCGCCGGCGGAGACGTCGATCACGTAGATGGTCAGGTCGGACAGCTCCGGGCTGAAGGTCGCCGAGAGGTTGTCGCCGCCGGACTCCACCAGGATCAGATCCAGCCCGGGAAAGCGCCGGTTCAGTTGATCGACCGCTTCGAGGTTGATCGAGGCGTCTTCACGGATCGCCGTGTGCGGGCAGCCGCCGGTTTCCACGCCGATGATCCGCTCCGGCGCGAGGGCTTCGTTGCGCACCAGGAAATCGGCGTCTTCGCGGGTGTAGATGTCGTTGGTGACCACGGCGAGGTTGTAACGCTCGCGCAGGGCCAGGCACAGGGCCAGGGTCAGCGCGGTCTTGCCGGAACCGACCGGGCCGCCGATGCCGACGCGCAGAGGTTGTGTATCCATTTCATTCTCCAAAATAAACAGCCCTAAGAGCGGAAGAGACGGCTGTACTGGCGCTCGTGGGCCATGCACGCCAGGGACAGGCCAAACGCGGCGCTGCCGATATGTTCGGGATTTATGCAGGTTGCATCGTGCTGCGCCTGTTGCAGCAGCGGCAGCAGTTCGCTGGTCAGGCGCTGGGCGGCTTGCTGGCCCAACGGCAGGGTTTTCATCAACACGGCGAGCTGGTTTTCCAGCCAGCTCCACAGCCACGCGGCAAGAGCGTCCTGCGGGCTGATGCTCCAGGCGCGTGCTGCCAGCGCCCAGCACAAGGCCAGGTGCGGTTCTGTGGTCTGGTCAAGAAAGTCGCGGGCGGGCGCATCGAGTTCCGGCAAACCGTTCAACAACTGCTGCAAGGAGTAACCCATCTGCCGGCTCTCCAGATGCAACTCGCGGGTTTCGCGGCTGACGCGGTGGCTCTCGCAGAGTTGTCGTAATTCGGCCCAGTTTTCATTTGCTGCGGCTTGGCAATGCGCCAACAGCAGCGGCGCTTCGAAGCGGGCGAGATTGAGCAGCAGTTGATCGCTGATCCAGCGCCGGGCGGCATCAGGGTTGTGGACCCGGCCGTTATCCACCGCCATTTCCAGACCCTGGGAATAGCTGTAGCCGCCAATCGGCAGTTGCGGACTGGCCAGACGCAGCAGCGCCCAGGCCGGATTCACAGGCGCACGCCGAACTGGTGAAGTTTTGGCGCGTAGTTGAAGTCTTCGTCACCGTGGCGGGAATGATGATGGCCGCCGCCGTAAGCGCCGTGTTCCGGCTGGAACGGCGCTTCGATATCCTCGACCCGGGCGCCGAGCTGTTCGAGCATCGCCTTGAGCACGTAATCGTCGAGCAGGCGTAGCCAGCCATCGCCGACTTGCAGGGCGACGTGGCGGTTGCCGAGGTGATAGGCCGCGCGCGTCAGTTCGAACGCATTGGCGCACGTGACGTGGAGCAGTTGTTCGGGACGGGCGCAGACGCGCACGACACGGCCGTCTTCGGCCTGCAGACATTCGCCGTCATACAGCGGTGGCTGGCCGCGCTCCAAAAACAACCCGACGTCTTCGCCTTCGGCACTGAAACAGCGCAAACGGCTTTTGCTGCGCGCTTCGAAGGTCAGGTGCAGCTCGGCGGCCCAGACGGGTTGAGGGTCGATTCTGCGATGAATCACCAGCATCGGAAAGCTTCCAGCAATGAACGTTGATTGGGCTAGAGCAAGCGCCGCGCCAATCGGGCGATCTGTAGGAAATAGCTGTCGGCGCGTGCCTGATCTTTCAACAGGCGCGGCGATTCTGGAAGGTTTTGGTGCATGAAGGATTTGTCATGCACCAAAGCGAGGCCATGACAGATGTTCAATGTGGGAGCGAGCCTGCTCGCGAATGCGCCGTGTCAGACAGATGTATTCAGCTGACCCAGCGCTTTCGCGAGCAGGCTCGCTCCCACGGGGGCTTTGCGCTGTGTCAGATAGAGAAGGGATTACTCGGTACTGCCCAGCCCTTGCCAGTGCTTGAGGCCGATGAAGATGAAGCGCAGTTGCTGGGTGATCTTCGCCTGCGGAGTCAGATGCTCCGGCAAGGCCTCGGCGGGTGGGTCGATGATGTCGGGGAGGGTGGCGAACACCGATTTGACGATCAGGTCGGCCATCACGCTGAGGCCGGCCAGATCCAGATGTTGCAGCTTGGGCATCAGCGCCAGGTCCGCCGCGAGGTCGGCGCTGATGTTCTCCCGCAGGCGTCCGATTGCCTGACGTACCGGCAGCGAGCCGCCGTATTGTTCGCGAGCGAGAAACAGGAACTGCGAGCGGTTGGCGTTGACCACATCAAGGAAGATGCGCACCGAAGCGTCGATGATGCCGCCCATGACGAATTCATTGTGGCGCACCAGGCGGATGGTCTCGCGGAAGGTCTGGCCGACTTCACTGACCAGCACCAGCCCCAACTCGTCCATATCGGCGAAGTGCCGGTAGAAACCGGTGGGCACGATGCCGGCGGTCTTGCTCACTTCGCGCAGGCTCAGGCTGCCGAATCCTCGGCCGCTTTCCATCAGGTGGCGGGCAGCGTCCATCAGGGCGTTGCGGGTCTGTTGTTTCTGTTCGGCGCGGGGCAGCATCGCAGGGTGTGTTCTTCGGCAGGACAAGCGCCGCACTCTAGCAAATAGGCTTTGTCGGCGTCGAACGGGGAGTCATGCAGCGAGGGATTCACAGAAGCTGAAAAGTCAAAAGCCCAATCCGCTGATTGGGCTTTTTCGCTGGGCCGTCATAGGCTCAGCTCACGGCGCTGTTGCGTTCGATCACACGGTCACCACCACCTTCGGCGAGGGCTTGACCTTGTGGCGTCTTGTCGTAGCCGTCTTCCACCAGACCTTTTTCTTCGAGACGATTGCGGCCGTTTTCGGCTACAGCCTGGCCTTGTGGCGTCTTGTCATAGCCATCTTCAACCAGACCTTTTTCTTGGAGGCGGTTGCGACCGTTTTCAGCCAGAGTCTGACCTTGTGGGGTTTTGTCATAGCCGTCTTCAGCCAGAGTCTGGCCTTGTGGGGTTTTGTCGTAGCCGTCTTCAGCCAGAGTCTGGCTGAACACCGAGTGGCTGTCTTTGACTTGCGGAGTGGCCTGATCGGCAGCGGGCAGGGCGAAAGCAGTGCTGGCTAGCATCGACAGGGTAAGGCTGAGCAGTAATTGGCGTTTCATGATAGTGGCTCCTTGGGAGGGCGATAAAGTGGGTACGAGGGCAATGCTACTCTCGATAAGTCGATATAAAAGTTCATAAACGCAATGGTAATAATCAACAGAATTGATTGTTCCGCGCGAAGGCTCTAGATCGGGCCTTTGCGGTCGACGGTTTTGCACCGTCGTGGGTATTTTCGACTCACTCGCGCCTCGTAAAAGTGCGGGTCCCGGTAACACTGCTCGACCGATCGGTCAGTTTTGCCGGGCTTTTTATGGCTTAAACTGCCTTTCAATTAAACCTGCGGGCCTTTCGCCAGTCACAGACTGCATAGGGGCCGCTTCGGTCTGCCGTTTCAGCTGTGCGTCGGGATGTCGGCGTGCGGTCGTGATCAGGAGCTTTGTGCATGACGCGCACTGGAAAAATCTTCAGCTGGACCTTCGCCATCCTCGCGCTGCTGCTGGCAGCCTTGATTCTGATCATCGCGTTTTTCGACTGGAACCGGATCAAACCCACGATCAACGCCAAAGTTTCGGAAGAACTGCACCGGGCGTTTGCCATCAATGGCAACCTCGCGGTGATCTGGCAGCGCGAGCCGGAAGAAGGCGGCTGGCGCTCTTGGGTGCCTTGGCCGCACGTGGTCGCCGAGGATCTGAGCCTGGGTAATCCTGACTGGTCGAAGCAGCCGCAGATGGTCACGCTTAAACGCGTCGAACTGCGCATTTCGCCGCTGGCCCTGCTGGCCCAGCGCGTGGTGATTCCGCGTATCGACCTGACCGAGCCGAATGCCGAACTGCAACGTCTGGCCGATGGCCGCGCCAATTGGACGTTCAAATTCGATCCCAAGGACCCGAACGCCGAGCCGTCGAGCTGGGTGGTCGATATCGGCGCGATCGGTTTCGACAAGGGCCACGTGACCCTCGACGACCAGACCCTGAAGACCAACCTCGATGTGCTGATCGACCCGCTCGGCAAGCCGATTCCCTTCAGCGAGATTGTCGGCGAAAAAGCGGCGAAAACCGCTCAGGACAAGGGCGGCGCACCGCAGGACTATGCCTTTGCACTCAAGGTCAAAGGCCAATACCACGCGCAGAACCTCACCGGTCAGGGCAAGATCGGCGGGCTGCTGGCCTTGCAGGACGCGAGCAAGCCGTTCCCGTTGCAGGCCCAGGCGAAGATCGGCGATACCCGTATCGAACTGGCCGGCACCCTGACTGACCCGCTGAATCTCGGCGCCCTCGACCTGCGCTTGAAGCTCGCTGGCGACAGCCTCGGCAATCTTTACCCGCTGACCGGCGTGACGCTGCCGGACACTCCACCGTATTCCACCGACGGCCACCTGATCGCCAAGCTGCATGACGAAGCCGGAGCGAAATTCACTTATGAAAAATTCAACGGCAAGATCGGCGACAGCGATATTCACGGCGACTTGACCTACGTGGCCAGCCAGCCACGGCCGAAACTCACGGGTGCGTTGCTCTCCAATCAGCTGCTGTTCGCCGACCTTGCACCGTTGATCGGCGCTGATTCCAACACCGAGCAAAAGGCCCGTGGCGGCGCGAGCAAGCAGCCGGCAGATAAGGTCCTGCCGGTCGAAGAGTTTAAGACTGATCGCTGGCGCGCCATGGATGCCGATGTCGAGTTCACCGGCAAGCGCATCGTTCACAGCGAGAAGCTGCCGTTCAACGACCTCTATACCCATCTGAAACTCAACGACGGCGAACTCAGCCTGGAACCGCTGCGCTTTGGCGTGGCCGGTGGCACCCTGGATGCGCTGATCCGCCTCAATGGCCGCACCGAGCCGCTGGAAGGCCGGGCGCGTTTGACCGCACGCAAATTCAAACTCAAAGAGCTGTTCCCGACCTTCGAGCCGATGAAAACCAGTTTCGGTGAGCTCAATGGCGATGCCGACATCAGTGGCCGGGGCAACTCCGTGGCCAAGCTCCTCGGTGGCGCCAACGGCAATCTGAAGATGCTGATCAACGACGGTGCGATCAGCCGCGAGCTGATGGAACTGGCCGGGCTCAACGTCGGCAACTACGTGGTCGGCAAGATCTTTGGCGACAAGGAAGTGAAGATCAATTGCGCGGCCGCGGACTTCGACATCAAGACCGGCCTGGCCACGACACGGCTGTTTGTCTTCGATACCGAGAACGCGATCATCTACATCGATGGCACAGCGAACATGGCCACCGAGCAACTCGATCTGACTGTGACCCCAGAGTCGAAAGGCTGGCGTCTGATCTCCCTGCGCTCGCCGCTGTATGTGCGCGGCAAGTTCATCAAACCGGATGCCGGTGTCAAAGCCGTACCGTTGATGCTGCGCGGGGCGGGGATGGTTGCGCTGGGCGTGATAGCCGCACCGGCGGCGGGATTGCTGGCGCTGGTGGCGCCTAGCGGTGGCGAGCCGAATCAGTGCGCGCCGTTACTGGAGCAGATGAAGCAGGGCAAGGCGCCGGTGACCGTTAAACCCAGCAAGTAATGCGGCGTCTCTGAGGGCGCCTTCGCGAGCAGGCTCGCTCCCACATTCGAACGCATTCCTTCAATTGAAATACGTTCCAGTGTGGGAGCGAGCCTGCTCGCGAAAGCGGTGTGACGGGATTACAGATCGTTAAGGATATCCGCCATGTCGTCGGCGTGTTCTTCTTCCTGGGCGAGGATGTCTTCGAAGATGCGGCGGGTGGTCGGGTCCTTGTCACCGATGTACTGGATGATTTCGCGGTAGCTGTCGATGGCGATCCGCTCGGCCACCAGATCTTCGTAAACCATTTCCTTGAGCGTATTGCCGGCCACGTATTGCGCGTGGGACATCTTGCTCAGCAGGTCAGGGTTGAACTCAGGCTCGCCGCCCAGTTGCACGATGCGTTCGGCGAGGCGATCGGCGTGCTCGGCTTCCTGGTTGGCGTGCTCGAGGAATTCGTCGGCGGCGACGTTGGCTTTCAGGCCGTTGGCCATGAAGTAGTGGCGCTTGTAGCGCAAGGTGCACACCAGCTCGGTGGCCAGCGACTCATTGAGCAAACGCAGTATTTCCTCACGGTTGGCGTTGTAGCCCTCGGTGACCGCGCCGTTTTCCACGTGTTGCCGCGCGCGTTCGCGCAGGGTTTGAACATCAGACAAATGCACGTCACTCATTTCATTCTCCTGGAGGCTAATCCGATAGGCGCCACGTTCTGAAGACGCGGTCGCTACTCAGGGTGTGAGTCTTGAGCGAAGCGAAAAGTTTTATGCGATTTACGCCGGACTCGGTTCAGGAACTGCTGAGGACTGCGATGTCGGCAGGGTCAGAGCTGGAATAGGCTTATCGTTGAGTTGTCATCGTCGAGGTGGATGCTTGGCGAGCGTCTTGCACGTCTGGCCTCCACCCACCGCACACAAGGATGTACCCCATGTCAACACGTTATCCACTGGTGCTGGTGCCGGGCATGCTCGGCTTTGTCCGGCTGGTGCTTTATCCGTATTGGTTCGGCATCATCAAGGCCTTGCGCCGTGGTGGTGCGACGGTGGTCGCGGTGCAGGTTTCGCCACTCAATTCCACGGAAGTGCGCGGCGAGCAGTTGCTTACGCGGATCGAGGAAATTCTCCGCGAGACAGGGGCGCCGAAGGTCAATCTGTTCGGTCACAGCCAAGGCGCGTTGACCGCACGGTATGCGGCGGCGAAGCGCCCGGATCTGGTGGCCTCGGTGACTTCGGTCGCCGGGCCTAATCACGGCTCCGAACTGGCGGATTATCTGGAAAAGCACTATCCCGCCAACAGCGCCAAGGGGCGCTTGCTCGAAGCGTTGCTGCGCCTGATCGGCTGGATCATGGCACTGCTCGACACGGGTTATCACGGGCCGAAACTGCCGGTGGATATCCACGCCTCTCACCAATCGCTGACGACGGCGGGCGTTGCAATATTCAATCAGCGTTATCCACAAGGGCTGCCGGAAACGTGGGGCGGGCAGGGGCCGGAAGAGGTCAACGGTGTGCGCTATTACTCCTGGTCAGGGACGCTGCAACCGGGCAAGACCGATCGTGGCGGCAATCTTTTTGACGGCACCAACCGCAGTTGTCGCTTGTTCGCCAGGACCTTCGTTCGCGAGCCGGGGCAGTGCGACGGCATGGTCGGCCGTTACAGCTCGCATCTGGGCACGGTGATCGGTGATGACTATCCGCTGGATCATTTCGACATCGTCAATCAGTCGCTGGGGCTGGTGGGCAAGGGCGCAGATCCGGTAAGGCTGTTTGTCGAGCATGCGGCGCGGCTGGAGGCTGCAGGGTTATAGCCAAACAGACCGCGTCATCGTTCTTCGCGAGCAGGCTCGCTCCCACAGGTGTCTGCATTTCAACGTGGGAGGGGCCTTATCAGGCAACGCCGACCCGCCGGCCCAGCACCGTGGTCCAGCGCTCCGACAAAACCACCCCAGCCAAGGTCAGCAACCCACCCACCAGGTGATACATCGCCAACTGTTCCTTCAACACCACCGCCGCAATCAGCGCGGTAATCAATGGCAGCAGATTGAAAAACAGCGTCGTCCGGCTCGGCCCCAGTCGCTGCACCGCCTGCATCCACGCCAGCGGCGCGACCATCGAGGCCAGCAGGCATGCATACAGCACCAGCGGCACGTTCTGCAGGTTCAGCCCGGTCTTCGGCGACATCGCGAACAGCGGAAACAACACCACAATCGCCACCAGCACCTGCAAGTACAGCAGCACCAGCGGCGGCAGGCGCAGTTGCCACTTTTTCAGCAGCGTGCTGTAAACCGCATAGGCCAGCGTCGCGACCAGCATCATCGCATCGCCCAGATTGACCCCGTGTTGCAGCAGCGCATCGAGGCTGCCGGATGACACCACCACCAGCACGCCAGCGAACGACAGCACCGCACCGACCAACGCACCAGCGGTCAGGCGCTGGCCAAGGCTGATGATCGCCATGGCCAGCGACATCAATGGCATCAACGACAGGATGATGCCCATGTTGGTCGCGGTGGTCAGTGTTGCGGCGAAATAGGCGAGGCTCTGATACACCGCCATGCCGAGCACGCCGAGGACGAAAATCCGCCTCAGGTTCGGCCGAATCTGCGGCCAGTGGGCGATGACTTTCGTGAGCATGAATGGCGTGAACAGCACGCCGGCCAGTAGCCAGCGATAGAAACCGATCTCGGCGGGGAAGATCACGCCGACCGCCAGTTTGTTGATCACGGTGTTGCCGGCCCAGATGAAAATCGCCAGCAGGGGAAACGCGTATTGCATGGGACAAAAACCAGAACGTTGATGAAGCGCGATTATCGCCTGTCTGGATGCAGGCCTATACTGCGAACCGGACAACCTGCCTCTGCATCCGGACAGCATGAACAGCAAACACATCGATCTGCTCGATTTCAGCGAATTGCCGTCAGCGGTGTATTTCCGCTACGCCGATTTCAATGCCCACGAATATGCCGCGCCGCATCGCCATCCTTGGGGCACGCTGGAATACGCGGCCCATGGCGTGTTGCACATGGATGTCGACGGCAGCCGCTTCATGTCGCCGCCGCAGTACGCCGTGTGGGTGCCGCCCGAGGTCGAGCACAGTTTCTACAGCCATCAGCCGGTCAACTACCGCGCGGTGTGTCTTGATCCAAGCGTTTGCACACGATTGCCGGCGCGGGCCTGCACCTTGGCGATCAGTGACATTCTCAAGGCGATTCTCAAGGACTTCGCCGCCCGCGATGTGAAGATCCCCGAGCATGAAGCCGATCAGCGTCTGGCCCAGGTACTGGTCGATCAACTGCAACAGGCACCGGTGCAGGAATGTTACCTGCCGTATGCGAGCAGCCCGGGCTTGCTGACGGTTCTCGACGCCTTGCAGGCCGCGCCGGGCGACAACCAACCGTTGGCGCATTGGGCCGCGCAAGTGCATGTCAGCGAGCGCACCCTGGCCCGGCAGTTTGTCCGCGAGCTGGGCATGAGCTTTGGCGAATGGCGTCAGCGCTTGCGTTATCTGGCGGCGATCGAGGCGCTGGAAACCTCGCGTTCGGTGCAGGAAATCGCTTTCGACCTCGGCTACAGCAGCGGCTCGGCGTTCATCGCCATGTTCGCCCGCCAGGCCGGGTGCACGCCGGAGCAGTATCGGCGCAGCCACCTCGAGGGCAGGAAGGTGTAACAAGCTTTGACTACACTGCGACAGAGGCCGCATCCATCGGTGCGGCAACAAGGAGAAAACTCCATGAAGATGTTGCGTGTGCCGTTGTTGATGATCGGGCTGCTTGTGTGTTCCCAGGGTTTCGCCGCCACGGCGCAACAGAACAAGATGACCACCTGCAATGCCGATGCGACCGCCAAGAGCTTGAAGGGCGACGAGCGCAAGGCGTTCATGAGCACCTGCCTGAAAGCGGCACCAGCGGCCAACGATGGCAAGGAGCTGACCCCGCAGCAGCAGAAGATGACCACCTGCAATGCCGACGCGAAAACCAAAGCGCTGACCGGCGATGCGCGCAAGGCGTTCATGAGTGAGTGTCTGAAGAAAAAGTGAAACGGTAAAATAATGTGGTGAGCTTGCCGGCCTCTTCGCGAGCAGGCTCGCTCCCACATTTGAAATGCATTCCCCTGTGGGAG
>NZ_RCNZ01000011.1:0-1293 GCF_004307525.1 Pseudomonas sp. Sample_21
CCTGTAGATACTCTGTTCACGGTCAAGCTTTCGCGAGATGTTTTTCGCTAAAAAGCTTGGCCGTATTAAATTCTTCTCCGGAACGCATGCACGCCCACAACCCAGTCAGATATTTGCGCATCACCGCACCGATTGCCTGCATTTTTTTCTTGCCGCGAGCAACGAGAGCTTCGTAAAAAGCCTTCACATTCTCATCGCAGCGGATTGCCGTCATTGCCGGCATGAACATCGCTGCACGCAAATAAGCATTGCCGCATTTGGACATTCGCCCTGGCCGATTCACGCTGGTGCCGGATTGGGTCAACCTGACGTCCAGGCCTGCGTAACGGCTTACCTGTGCCGATTTAAGCGTCACAGGCAGGGTCGTCAGCTCCGCCAGTGCAGCGATAGCCGAGGCTTCTCCTACGCCGGGTGCCGCCATCATGCAGCGAAACTGCAAACTCAGGTCCGGGCATTTGGCGATGGCATCACGTGCGGCTTTCTTCAAACGATCAATCCGCGCGTCCAACCCTGCAATCGCCTCTTTCTCATCTTCGATCAGCAGCTCCACATTTGTTTCTGTCGCTTGTAGCGCGTGCAATTCGTTTTTGGCTCGCGTTCGATGACCAATCAGACGATTGATATGACGTCCAATGGCACGCAACGTCATCTGATCGGCCGTAGGCGGCACCCAAAGTCTGGGCGCCATACGCTCGCCATATTCGGCTAGTAATTGAGAATCTATCTGGTCAGTCTTGCTGTTTTGCAGCATCAATTTGGCAAAATTGTGAAAACTTTTTGGGTTGATCACCGAGACCGGCAAACCGGCGGCGTGCAACTCCAGCGCAAGATCCAGGTAGTAAATGCCGGTGGCTTCCATAACCACGCTCAGCGGCTTGAGACCCAGCATCTTGGCCGCGGCAGTCTTGCGCCCTTTGGGTGTGTGCTGAATCTCCCACTGGCCTGATGTTTTACCGTTCTGTCGCCATCCCATCGCAGACGTGCGAGCACCAATGTCTATGCCGACATGAGTATTCATGCTTTTCACTTCCCTGACTTTCGGTAAGATTGCTCCCGGTTCCCCCGACCTCGAACTTCATGCCACTGCAACCTTGTAATGCGAAGTCCGACTTGTCGGCTTCTCGATACTCTTCGTGGTGGGCAATGAGGCGGGGGGGCCTCTCTACAGACAAGGTCAGGAGCAAATCCTGCCTTCAGGAGCGATCGGCCTCCCCCCAGAAACGCACTTGCTGTTGTATGAGTCCTTGAGCGTAACCTCTCTCTTTGGACTCAGGGTCAACATACAAGGAGCGA
>NZ_RCNZ01000114.1:0-94527 GCF_004307525.1 Pseudomonas sp. Sample_21
TGAGGTTTGAGGTTTGAGGTTTGAGGTTTGAGGTTTGAGGTTTGAGGTTTGAGGTTTGAGGGGATGTGGTAGCGCATCAGCAGCATCGCAATTGCCTCCGATAAAGGTGGCAATTGCATGCCAAGGCACGCCAGTTACCAACTACCGTAAGGGATGCCGTATTTGTCGATATACCGCTTGGCCTTTTCACTTACAGGATAAGCATAGCGTCCTTCGTTCTTCCCTTGGCTAGGTCCCAACGGCTCGATTTCAGCCTTGGCCCTGGCTACTTTGACGGGGCGATGACAGGCATCGCGAACAAACACCTGCACGACGCCTCCGGGCGCCAGTCCCAAATAAATCGAGGCGCTATAGCTGGCTTGTTCATCCGGAGTTTCAGGACATCTTTGATTAACCGATGCCGCCATCAGTTGCCTGGCTTCTTCCGGCACATCTATCCAGACCCGATAGGTCTGTGATTCGGCAATAGACTGCCAGCGCACATAAATACGTTTGGGCAAGTCGGCACCAATCACCGGTTTTGCAGCAGCGCCAACCGCATGCCAACCTCGAGCGGATTCTTCACCGGTTTCCGGTTCGCCGCCTGCTGCAGTTCCCGATCCGGTGCGTCGATATAACTTGCCGTTGATGTCTTCAACAGCGCTGTCTTCTACCCATACCTTCATGTAGTACGGTTCAGTGAAGGCGAGCTCCCATGCACTCGATTTGGGGTCGGATTCGGCGGACAGCGGATCAGCGGATTGGCAGCCAGACATAAAGAGTGCAAACAAGATGGTTACATAAATCTTCATCACCAGAGCGTCCAGTCAGGTACGTGTGGATGTTGCACTCGGATGGAGTCTTGAGTTGGTGCATTGATGTAAACCGCGTTTATTCCGCCTCCGTCTGTTCGTCCTAATGGATGGTTCCAGTTGGCGGAGGTGTGAATGTACTTTAATTTCAGCAATTCGTTTTCCTGCGCTGTAACGCTGTAATTTCCAGCCAAAAATCTATCGCACAACGCTTGAAGCTCTGCCGGAATCGTTAAATCCGGAGTATCTGGAATGTCGTTGAAGCGGGCACCCTTTTCTTTCGCCAAGCGATGCATCAATCGCAAATACACTCTGGAGAGCATGCCGCTCACCGGGCGCTTGAGCTGAAGAGCAGCATAAACACGCTTTTGAGTACGACTGAGCCGATCCCGAGGTTCATTAGGGATCAACGATGCTTCAGGCGTCACTATTTCCAGCATGGCCTTAGGCCAACCTTTGGCCATCCATTGGCTTTGTGCATCAAGTGCATCGCGATAGATTGACGTCGCTTTGACGTCGGTGTTTAAGGATACAACCAGCGTTTGCATGGGGCTTACCAGTACACACTCTTGGGCGCTTTCGAGATAGCCTCCGCCGATATCCGAATGTACCCCCGGTAGCGTAATTTCCAAATGGTCAGCTTTGACACGACTCAGTGCGAAGTTGGCCCTGCATTCATCGCGCGCTGATAGCTGAACCACATCGGTAAAGAAACGACGGTCGAGATAAAGTTTTATGCCGGTCGCGATTGGGCTTTTGATATTTCCGACATTGGACCAACCAGCTATCGACGGGACTGTGTCGAACAAGCCGATGAAGCCTATGTCGATGTCACCTTGGTATTGATCGTTGAATTTTGGACTGAAAGCGCGTGGCAAGTTTCTTAGCACAGTGCCAAGTGGGCCGCGGCTAGTGCGGACGACCTCATTGGCAAAATGCCGCGCAGCAGCCGCGCCGCGACTGAAGCCGAACACATCAAATTTCAAAGATGTGATTTCACTACCAGGATTATCGATCAGAGCTCGGCTGATAGCTTGTTGAATGCTCGGAAATGAGGATTCGACTTTGCTGGCTACACCGGTTCCCCCCCGACCAGTGCCTGCACCGAACTTGCTGTCTTCTTCGCCGGATCGCGTTCCGATACCCTCGACATAAACAACGCGAGAAGCGCTCTTCTGAGTGCCCTCTCCTATTGCCTCAGGCATGGCGTCGTACAGGTCACTCAGCTTTTTTACATTGCTGACATCGTTACCATAACTACTATCCGGATCACTCATATAAGGCATACAGCTAGCTGGTATATCCTCAGGCGCAATCGGATGCTGAGCACCGCACAACAACCCCGCAGCAGAGTTGTTCGCATTGTTGCCTGTGCCATCAAAGAAAACCCCGATCCTCAACGCAATGCCTATCTTCTCAGGCTCGCGCGCGGGCTCTTTCCCGTGTTTCTCATACTCGGCCCAATGCTGGGCGTGTAGGTCGACGGGTTTGGCTTGTTCGTAGCGGTAGTTTTTCGGCGGGTTTGGAACGTAACCACTCAATCCTTGATTCCTTGTTCTGATCCTTGAAGAACGGCCCGAAGGGTGACAGTGGAGGCCGGGTGGTGCAAGCCGTGGCCGTGTGCCAGCCCTGGCGCGCCCGGGGATTGCGACGAGGTTTTGCGCTCGTCGCATTGCGGGTCATTTGGCTATTTCGACTTTATCCAACGCCTGATTTACCGCGATTTCGCCGAGCATGACGACCTGGGCAATGCCCAGCAGCGTCTTGCGGCGCGGGTTGTCGAGCAGCGCGGCGAAGTCGTAGAGCATGGTGGTGGCCGAGCCGAGGGATTCGCTGGCGTTGGCCAGCAGGGACTCGGTGTCGTATTTCGGGTTGGCGAGGAACATCTGTTCCGGAGTGTTGGTGCTGGCCAGGATTTCGGCGGGGCCGAGGTAGTGATCGAGGGCGCGTTCGGCGGCTTCGTGAAGCTTTTTCGAGGCGCTGGATTCGTAGGGCGATGCGGGGTCGGTGGCTGGGGGATTGGGTGTGACTTTGAACATGGTGAAACTCCTAGTTAGCTAAAAGGAGCCTTCACTTTCGCTACCAAACGAAGGTGGCGGCCATACGCGGGTTGGTAGACCGGTAACTAGGAACCGGCACACCCGAAGGTGTCCTGCGCATGGCCACCATTGAGCAGCGACCTGAAGCAGGTCTGCGAACGGTGCGCGATGCGACTAGTTATGGCGGGCTACCAAACCCGATCACTGTTTTTCAGCGACCGACAGACGATAGAACCCGCGACCTAGACGCACAAGCCGGCGGATTCTGGCGTAGTCGTAGGGAATGACGCAAGGCGTTGTAGCCGTTTGCTTAAGGCTGGAGTTACTATTCAAACGGGCTGAGGGTTTTCTGTTTATGTAGTGGTGAATGAGCTGACGTCATCTCGAGCAGGCTCGCTCCTTGGTATTGGGACGTTGATTAACCAACACGAGCCTCACACCATCCGCCGCGAATCCCGCCGTACCGCCTGCGGCGGCACGCCAAAGCCGCGCATGAACACCTCGCGCATGTGCCGGCGGTCACGAAACCCGGTTTCCCTGGCGACCACATCCAGACTGTGACTGCTCTGCTCGATCAGCAAACGCGCCGCTTCCAGGCGCAGGCTCTCTATCGCCTTGGCTGGTGACTGGCCGGTTTCGGCGGTGAAAACGCGGGTGAATTGCCGCGGACTCAGGTGCACCACTTCGGCCAGTTCTTCGACGCTCAGCGGGCGATTGAGGTGCTTGCGCGCGTAATCCAGCGCACTCTGAATGCGGTCGGATTTGGGCGACAGCGAGAGCAGTTCCGAATGCTGCGACTGCCCTCCGGACCTACGCTGATGCATCACCAGTCGATGGGCGACCGAGCGGGCGATTTCGCTGCCCAGATCCTTCTCGACCATACCCAGCGCCATGTCGACACCAGCGGTCATGCCCGCCGATGTCCACACCGGGCCGTCGATGATGAAGATGCGGTCGTCCTCGACATTCACCGATGGATGCATCCTGCGCAGCGCCGGGGCGAACGCCCAGTGCGTGGTCACGCGGCGGTTATCCAGCACTCCGGCCTGCGCCAGTACGAACGAGCCGGTGCAGATGCCGGCCACGCGGCGTGCGCCGTCGGCGAGCCCGCGCACGCTGTGCAGCACGTCAGCACCGGGCGGCGTCAGCGGTGTCAGCGTGCCAGCCACCAGCCAACTGTCGGCCAGCCCCGCTTGCGTCAGCGGCAACGTATCGACGTGCAAGCCCAGCGAGGAGCTGACGATGCCGCCGGCCTGGGAAAAATTTTGCACCTTGTACACGGCTTTGCCGGTGACGATGTTGGCGAACTCGAACACCGACTGGGTCGCCAGCGCCATGACCTGAAAACCTTCCGAGAGCAGATAGCCGACTCGATGCATGGTCGCGCTCCGTTTGTTGAATGTCCTGAAACACTACCACATACGTCATTCAGGTCGGAGCAGGTTTTCTCCATCATGGCTTGCATACCAATCAATCCACTCGCGGGACGCAGCTCATGAAACTTGAAGCGAACACGATCTTCATCACCGGCGGCACTTCCGGCATCGGCCGCGCACTGGCCGAGGCCCTGCATCAGCGCGGCAACAAGGTCATCATCGCTGGTCGTCGCCAGACCCTGCTGGCAGAGATTGCCCAAGCGAATCCGGGCATCGACACCGTGCAGCTGGACATCAACGATGCGCGGCAGATCAAGGACGTCGCCGCCGAAGTCATCCGCCGCCATCCGTCGTTGAACGTAATCATCAACAACGCCGGAATCATGCCCTTCGACAACGCGGGTTCAGGCGACTACGACGATGCGCAGGCTGTCGGTCTGTTGCAGACCAACCTGCTCGGCCCGGTACGCGTCAGCGCGGCGTTCGTCGAACACCTCAAGCGCCAGCCCGAGGCCTACATCATCAACAACAGCTCGGTGCTGGCCTACCTGCCGCTGGCGACCACGGCGCTATATTCGGCGACCAAAGCGGCTATCCATTCCTACTCGCTGTCGCAGCGTTTCATGCTGCGCGACACCAGCGTCAAGGTCCTGGAAATCGCGCCACCTTGGGTTGATACCGACCTGATTCACAAGAGCGGCGACGAGCGCGCCATGCCGCTGGGCGAGTTCATCGAGGAAACCCTGATCAAGCTGGAAACCGCCACTACCGAAGTGCTGGTTGACCGAGTCTTGCCGCTGCGAGCCAACCAGGGCGCGAACGAGCACGGGTTGATCGAGCAATTCAACCTGTCGCTGCTGGAAAATCCTATTCCGGTGGCCTGAACTCACCGACAGAAACACCCGGGCTCAATGCCCGGGTAGCCTGGCTGTTGATCATGTTCATTCACAACGCGGCAAGCCAAACACCACCCGCGCCCCGCTCGGCTCATTGCGCTCGGCCCACAATTTGCCGCCGTGTCCTTCAATGATCGTGCGGCAAATCGACAGGCCCATGCCCAGCCCGGTGGATTTGGTCGTGTAGAACGCCGTGAACACTTGCTCCGCCCGCTCGCAGGCAAAGCCCGGCCCTGAATCGCTGACACTGATGTGCACGTTATCACCCAGCGCCTCACTGCGAATCAGCAGACGTCGCTGCCCCTCTGCCATGATCGTCATGGCTTCGAGGCTGTTGATGATCAGGTTAAGCAGCACCTGTTGCAGTTCGACCCGGTCCGCCACTACGAAAGGCAAATCTGCCGCCAGTTCAACGCTGACTTCGGCGCCGTGCTTGAGCGCTTCGCCACGGCTGAAACCGACCATTTCTTCAATCAGCAGATTGAGGCTGACAGGCTGACGCTGCGGTGGCGTTTTGTGAATCAGCGCGCGGATGCGCCCGAGTACGTCGGCGGCGCGGTTGCCGTCGAGAATGATATGCCGCAGGCCCTGCTCGACTTCGTTGATATTTGGTGGCTTTGCACCGAGCCAGCGCAACGCGGCATTGGCATGGGTCACCGTGGCGGCGATCGGCTGATTGACTTCGTGGGCAATCGATGCGGCCAACTGGCCCATGGTTGCCACACGATTGGCGTGGGCCAGTTCCGTTTGCACCTGACGATAACGACGCTCGCCTTCGCGCACTTGCTCTTCAGCCAGCTTGCGTTCGCTGATATCCAGCACAAAGGCCAGGCCCTGTTGCTGACTCGCTTCGAAGGCGGCCAGACCGACAATCACCGGCAGCCGACTGCCGTCCTTGCGGATGTACTCCTTTTCGAATGGCTGGGCCCGGCCGGTGTGGATCGCCGTTGCCAGTGCAATATCGCTGTTAGCGCGCATCGCCGGCGGGGTCATGTCACGCCAATGGACATTGCCCGAAAGCAACTCATCACGGGTGTAACCGACCATGCGCAGGAACGCGTCGTTGGCCTCGATGATTTCCCCTTCCACGCCCCAGACGATGATGCCGATGATGTTGGCGTCGACCAGCCGACGGATCTTCGCTTCTCGCTCGGCGAGGTCGCGGTACAGGCGCGCGTTGTCCAGCGAGATCGCTGCCTGCGACGCCACCAGGCGCAACACGGCGAGACGCGTCGGGCTGAACACCCCGGCGGACAGGTTGTTTTCCAGATACAGCGCCCCGGCGACCCGCGCCTGATTCATCAATGCCAGGCAAAGGATCGAGCGCGCGCCTCGTTGCTGAACGTATGGATCAGCGGCGAACAGCGGATCGGCAACCGCGTCGTCCAGGCACAGGTTTTCGCCGGTGCGCAGCGTCTGGTAGAGCACCGACTCTGCCAGCGCCACCGTGTGCAGCGGCGCGTTGCACAACTGCGTGGCACCGTCGCCGATACGGGTTCGCGCAGCGACATAGGGAACGTCGGCGTTCAACAAAATAAGCAGGCCATGCTCGGCCCCGGCCTGTTCGATCGCGGTGCGCATCACCGTTTCGATCAAACGGTCCAGGACGATCTCGCCGGAGACTGCTTGAGAGACCTTGAGCACCGTCGCCAGGTCGAGATGTTCAACTGGCGTAATGAGCGTGGTGACCGGATTCGGTTGCGCCTCTTCGGCACGCAGAAAACGATGACGTCGCTCCAGCTCCCGCACCTTGCCAGCAGCCCCCCAACGCAGATAGGCATAACGTGCGTCGCGCAGGTAGACGCGGGATATCCTGGCCAGACCGCGAGCGCTGTAGAACCGTGCGGCCAGTTCGTTGGCCAGCGCTTGGATATGGAGCAAACCATTGTCCTGAGCCAATTGAATGGCTTGCTCGTACTGCAATTCGGCTTCGAGCAACTGCCCGGTGACGCGCGCCATTTCCGCGCCGACCAGCGCCACCTGACTGGCGAAGGTCTCTGCACACAAGCGCGCCCACGTCTGCAACTGTTCATGATGTTGACCCAGACGCTGCAAAGCACCGGCGTCAGTTTCGCCGTGGGCCGCCAAGGTCAAAGCCGCGTAGAAATGGTATTCGGCCTCCTCGAAAAACGCCGAAACCACCCACAAAAGTCCCTGCGCCTGGGCCGCGCACTCAGCGGCCGCCGCGTAATCCCCGGCCAGATAGCGCGCCTGCAACTTGCGTACCCAGTACTTGCCGCGCGCCAGCGCCAGATCCGCCGAACCGGCCAGATGCGCTTCGACAGCTGTTTCATCGAACCCCTCATCGTCGAAACAGCCGAACGTCGGCGTCTGCCCGCGCAGCATGCGGATCAGCGTCAACTGGCAGCGCATGAAATCCGCCACCAGACCGAAACCGACCTTTTGTGCATAGACCAGCCCTGATTCCGCTTGCGCCTGCACCTCGGCCAGCGGCTCGCCGATAAACAACAGATCGGAAATCAGGCTGTTTCCAGCGAACGCTGCATACGGCAGATCGCCGCTGCGATGGGCCGCGTTGAGCGCACGGCGCAACAGTTCGCGGCACTCGCGCACTGGCCGCATCCAGCGCACCACGAAGATCGAGAAGCACAACCAAGTGCTCGCTTCATAACGCGTGAGCCCGCGCCGATCAACCAGATCGCAGCCCAGACGGCCAAATCGATAACCAGCGGCATAGTCGCCAAAACGCGGCCCCGACACGCGCCCGAAGTTGGCATAGAGCAGGCAG
This sequence comes from Pseudomonas sp. Sample_21, assembly GCF_004307525.1. Classification (NCBI taxonomy): domain Bacteria; kingdom Pseudomonadati; phylum Pseudomonadota; class Gammaproteobacteria; order Pseudomonadales; family Pseudomonadaceae; genus Pseudomonas; species Pseudomonas sp. Sample_21. Next base: position 7,852 of record NZ_RCNZ01000114.1, read on the forward strand.
GAGGCGTCGCAGTTGCCATATTGCAGGCTCAGGCTGATCGCTTTGCAAATGGTCAGGCTGGCGAGGTTCAGATCCGACTGCACCGCCGGCGCGAAGAGTTTGCCCAGCGCATCGAGGGTGGCCCGCGCGGCAGGATCCTCCATCAGCGGCAAGTCGATCATCTGCTCGATACTGCGCCCGCGCAGCCTGGTCCAGACCTGCTGATATTCGTCGCGCACCTGAATATCGTCCGGACGCGCTGGCCAATCGATGCCGACCTGACGCAGAAAGGCCAGACACACCGTCACCGCCCGGTCACTGCGATCGAGCAGCAAGTAGACATCCATCTGCATGCACGCCACCGCCGCGCGCTCGACGGTGGTCACGGCGCGCTCGGCCAATGTCGCCAGGCGCGAGTCGGCAAGCTGCAGTTGGCCGGTGAGAAATTCGCACTCGGCACGGTTCAGCTCCAGAGCGAAACCCAGTTCATGCCGACTGTCATAACCCTGCTCGCCCAACAGTTCTGCGCCGGCGCCCAGATAGGTCAGTGCTGAGGTATAAGCGGTCGAGGCCTTCGCTCGCTGGCCGGCGAGCAGGTTGAACTCGGCCAGCTGCTCGCGCTCGGCACGCAGGCTGATCAGATGCGCACCGCGATTGAGCTGGCCGACAATCTCGAAGATCGCCTCCTCGCGCCGCTCACCCTGGGTTTGCAGTGCCAGCAGCCGGCCGATGCGCAGGTGCATTTGCGCCCGTTCGGTTTCCGCGATCAGCGAATACGCCGCCTCATGGATGCGATCATGCACAAACCTGTAGGCACCGTCCTGACGCTCGACCAACTCCAGCCGCACCGCCGGCGACAATGCGGAGTGAACGTGAGGCACCGGCACATCAAGGACTGTGGCCAGCGTGTCGAGACGCGCGACGTTGCCCAGGCAGGCCAGTTGTTGCAGCGCCTGGCGGGTTTCCTGGGGCAGCCGCGCCAGTTTGCCGACCATCAAATCGACGACATTGTCGGTGTAGTCCTTGCCGTTGATCAGGTGCACATCCCACCGCCAGCGCTGGCGCGCAGGCTCGTATGTCAGCAGCTTCTCCTCGGCCAGGGCGTGCAGAAACTGGATGACGAAGAACGGATTGCCAGCGGTCTTGTCCAGTACCAGCCGCGCCAGCGCGACAATGCTCGCCGGCGGGCAGCGCAGTGACTCGCTGATCAGTTGTTCGATGTGCGCGCCAGCCAGTGGCGCCAGACGAATTTCGTCAATGTGTACGTCGGCGTGATGCAGGGTCTTGAGTGTGCGGCTGAGTGGGTGATCGCCATCTACCTCGTTGTCGCGATAAGCACCGACCAGCAGCAGATGAGGGGTCTCTGCGCGACTGAGCATATCTTCGAGCAGATCAAGGGTGGCCGCGTCGAGCCATTGCAGGTCGTCAAGGAACAGCGCCAACGGATGCTCGGCCTGAGCGAACACGCCGATAAAACGCTGCAAGACCTGAAGGAACCGCTGCTGCGCCTGTTGCGGCTCCAACTCAGGCACGGGCGGCGGCTCGCCGATGATCAGCTTGAGTTCGGGGATCAGATCGGTGATCAACCGCGCATTCGCTTCCAGTGCCCGCAACAGTGCTTCGCGCCAGCCCGCCAGTACGTCGGTGCGCTTGCCCAATAGCGTCCGCACCAGCCCCTGAAAGGCCTGAACCAGGGTCGAATAAGGCACGTCGCGCTGGTACTGGTCGAACTTGCCGGCGGCGAACAAGCCACGCGACGGCACCAGCACCTTGTGCAGTTCACTGACCACCGACGATTTGCCGATGCCGGAATAGCCGGATACCAGCACCAGTGTCGGCGCGCCTGTCTGCACCACATTGGCGAAGGCATCGATCAACGTTTGCACTTCGTGTTCGCGGCCGTAGAGTTTTTCCGGAATCAGCAAGCGCTCGCAGGCGCCCTGCTCGTTCAACGTGAACGTCTCGATCTGCCGCATACGGCGCCAGTCATCGAGGCAACGGCGCAAGTCATGCTCGACACCGGCTGCGCTCTGATAGCGTTCCTCGGCCGTTTTCGCCAGCAGTTTCATGACCAGTCGCGAGAACATCGGCGGCACCGTCGCCACCCGTTCACACACGGGCATTGGCAGCCGCGCGATATGGCAATGCACCCACTCCGTCGGGTCATTTGCACTGAACGGCAGCGAGCCGGTGAGCATCTGGTAAAGCGTCACGCCAAAGGCATACAGATCACTACGCGAATCAATCGAACGATTCATCCGCCCGGTTTGTTCCGGCGCCATGTAGGCCAGCGTCCCGGCGATAGATTCCGGTGGCGTGGGCGCTTGCCGCTCCCGTGGCAAGCGCGTGGCCAGGCCGAAGCCGGTCAGCCGCGCCTGCCCATCATGACAATGGACAAAAACATGCTGCGGTTTCAGGTCTTTGTGCACCAGACCACGCTGATGCATATGGCCCAGTGCCTTGGCGATGTTCGTGGCCAATTCCAGACAGGTTTCGATATCCAGCGGGGCGACCAGCAACCGCGACAACGGCTCGCCGCCCGGATCGTCGAACAGCAGACGAACTCGGGTGCCCGTACGCTCGAAAGCTGTCGGCTGCAGCGCCCAGGCAGGATTGAGGTCGTCCCTGAGGCTGTATTCATGCGCCAGACGCTCCAGGGTGCTCGGCAATGGCTGGCCCATCGCCGGACGCACCGCCAGTAGGCTGCCATCATTCGAACCGCGCTCACGGGACAGCACCCGCTCGCCGTCGTCCCACAAAATCTGTTTTCTGCTGGCCATCTGCGTCAACACTGCTCAGGTTTTTTGCCGCACGGTGAGTTGCACGTCGCCAGCGCTCAGGGGTTGCGCTGGACAGGCTCGATGCCCAGCGCTTCTGCGATACGCACCAGATCGGCCACTGAACGTGCGGCCATTTTGCGCATGACCTGGCCACGGTGGACCTTGACCGTGACCTCGCTGAGGTTGAGCTGTCCGGCAATCTGTTTGTTCATCAGCCCGGCAATGACGAAGCCGAGCACTTCGCGCTCACGTGCGGTCAGGGTTTGGTAAGCCCGACACAAAACGGCGCCGGAGTGTTCGGCTGCCAGCCGCGCACGGTCGCGAGCCAACGCACTGGCCACGGCGTCGAGCATGTCCTGATCACGGAACGGCTTGGCCAGAAAATCCACCGCGCCGGCCTTCATCGCCTTGACGCTCATGGCGATGTCGCCGTGGCCGGTCATGAACACCACGGGGATGCGCAAGCCGTTTTTTTCCATCTGTTCCTGAAACGTCAGGCCACTTTCGCCGCGCAGGCGCACGTCGAGCACCAGGCAACCGGGTACCTCACGTTGCGCTTGCGCGAGAAAATCTCCGGCGCTGTCGAAGGTTTGCACCTGGAGGCCGATCGAGCGCAGCAAGCTGTCGAGCGCCTGGCGCATCGAGGCATCGTCATCGACCACGTACACCACTGGCTCGCCGAGCACGCCGGGACTTTGCGCAGGGCTGGAATGCGACCACAAGGTCATTGTGTCTCCTCGGCGAGATCGCAGCACGCATTGGGCTGGTCAATAAATCTAGTTCAGGATGGCCACCGCAGCCAGACACCGGCCGGACGGTCAGCAATCAGGCTAACAGTCAGCGCCATTGCCGGCCGGCCAGAAACCCCTGAAAATCGGCCAGGCTGAGGCAGTCCCGCCTTTAGCGCTGCAAACAGGCAGGCCCGCGATGTCCACTCATCCCGCTTTTACAACGGCTCCGCGCGACGTGGTGTTCATCGCCTACCCACGCCTGAGCCTGCTCGATCTTAGCGGTGCGCAAACCGTGTTCTGGGCCGCGAGCAAAGCCTTGGCCGAGCGCGGGCAGCCCGGTTATCAACTGCACACCGCCAGCCTCAGCGGCGGCTTGATCCAGACCGTCGAAGGGCTGGCCATCGACACCCAGGCGTTAACCACGCTCGACACCGCCGCGCTGGACACGCTGGTCGTGCCCGGCGCCCCTGACATCTGCCAGACCCTTGAGGAGCACCGCGAACTGAGCGACTGGCTGCAGGACCATGCTCACCTCGCCCGCCGCGTGGTCTCGGTGTGCAGTGGTGCGTTTCTGCTGGCTCAGGCCGGATTGCTCGACGCCCGCCGCGCTGCCACTCACTGGGCGATGTGCGACGCTTTGCGCGATCGCTTTCCAGCGGTCGAGGTAGATGCCGACGCGATCTTCATTCAGCAAGGCAAGGTCTGGACCTCGGCCGGAGTCACTGCCGGGATCGATCTGGCGCTGGCGCTGGTCGAGGCCGATTGCGGCCGTGAAGTGACGTTGCAAGTCGCGCGGGAATTGGTGGTGTACATCAAACGCCCCGGCGGCCAGGCGCAATACAGCACGCTGTTGCAATCGCAGGCGCAGGACGCTGCGATGTTCGATGATCTGCACCTTTGGCTCATGGAGCGCCTCGGCGATCCGAATCTGACGGTGGAGCGCCTCGCCGAGCAAGCCGCAATGAGCCTGCGCAACTTCACGCGGGTCTATAAAGCGCGCACCGGGCGCACACCGTCGAAAGCGCTCGAGCTGTTCCGACTCGAAGCGGCCAAACGCCTACTGGAAAACTCCCCGCACAAAATCGAACGAATCGCCCGCATCTGCGGCTTCAACGATGAAGAACGCCTGCGCGCCTGCTTCCAGCGCCACCTGTCGATCTCCCCGCGCGACTACCGCAGTCGCTTCAGCCGCGATGGTTGAACCGCTATACCTACGTATAGTTTTGCCCGCTGGCCATCAGCGTATGGTGCAAGAACGACAGGAGTCACCAGCTCGGCCGCCCGGCCCGGGAGCGTTATGCACAAGACGCATGTCATTGCGGTAGTGGACGACGACGAGGCAATGCGCACATCGCTGAGCAGCCTGCTGCGGGCGTCGGGGTATCAGGTGTTCTGCTATGCGGCGCCGGCGGACTACCTTGACTCGGACGGGCCGGTGCAGACTGATTGTTTGATCTCCGATATTCAGATGCCGGGCATGGGTGGTTTGCAGATGCTGGATGCACTGCGGGCGCGAGGCTGGCGGATGCCGGTGATTTTTGTGTCGGCGGATCAGAGTGGTTTGCTTTGCGCCAAGTTTCGGGAAGCCGATGTCGTTGCCTGCCTGCGTAAACCCTTTGCGGCGGACGAGCTACTTGCCTGGGTTGAGTTTGCACCGCGTAAATCTGAAAACACTTGATAAGGCCCTCATCGCATTGAATTGCGTGTCGCCTGGATTTATCGCCTCCTATCGACTCGGTCGATCAGGCCGATTTCTGACAGAAGACAACACGGTCGGCTCCCTCTCCTCGAGGAGAGGGCTGGGAGCGAGGGGAAGCTCCAGAGATTACGGAGGTAGTTGAGCTACCCCATTTCCTTAAGCGCTGACTTGATCACATGGAAATGAGAGGCGCCTCAGAATCTAGAATCAAAGCGCCACTAATTGCCACTGCAAACTCCGCCTGTCACCCTTCACCCCGTTCAAAAGGACCAGAACAAGGAACCAAGGATTGAGCGGCTACGTCCCAAACCACCCAAGGGTTACCGCAACGCCGGCGTCGAACCCGTCGACCTAAACGCCCAGCACTGGGCGCAATACAAAGAACTCCCGCCAGCGCCAGACGCGAAACCCGACCTCAAGGGCTGCGTCTTCGCCAAAAGCTGCAACCTGCCCGACGGTGAAATTAACCACAGCAACCCGACAGGCTTCGTTCCCGTCGAAAAGCTGGCCGACTATGGGCTATGGGCCGTTTTGGCCACTGGCGAAGCGATTACCGCCGAAGGCACGTCCCTTCAGTTTGTCGGCGGCTCCGCAACTGGCAGTGCCGTTGCCCAACGGCTGGGTGGCTCACTCGCGCTAGGCCTACTCGACGGCGCAGGCGCCATGGCAGCAGGCGCTGCCGTGGGCACCGTCGCGCTATTGATGCCCAACACCAGCATCGCCCCGGACAGTGCCTTCTATAAGGACGAGCAATACGCCACGCTTGAAACCGGCCGAACGCGTGTTCGTGTCAACGTAAAAACGTTGCCGGACGGCTCCGTCAACGCCTACGGCTTTTACACCGGCGGCAAGAAGGACTGGGAAAATGTACCGGTCATCAAAGCGCAGAAAGACGGCGAAAAATTCATCGCCGACATCGGCAACGGCATCGGTCTGACCTGGACACCCGGAGCAAGCCCGGATGGAGTGCTGGGGATCCCAGCGCTGGAAGGTGCCCCTCAGCTATCTCCCGTCTGGGTCTATCCGCCGACAGCACAGTCGGACACGCTGCTGGCCAACCCCGCGCACCCACCTGAGTTTCAGGATGCGATCATCTGGTTCCCGGAGGATGCGGGGCTTGAGCCCATCTACGTCGTGCTCAGCACGCAGCTAGAGAAGAATAAGCAAAAGGGCAAAGCGTTCGAAGAAGCGTCCTTTGACGAATTCAGTAAGATCAAACCTGAAGCCGCTCGTGAGGTCACCGTCAAAACCGACAGCGGTGTACGCACGCGCATTGATATGATGGGCCGCGATGCGGACGGCAACATCTCCTGCGTCGAATGCAAATCTTCGGAAACAGCGCCACTGACGCGCAATCAGAAATTGGGCTTTCCAGAAATAGAAAAGACCGGCGCAACCGTCGTCGGCAAAGGTAAACCCGGCTTCACCGGAGGCACCCGAATCCCACCCACCAGAGTCGACATCCTTCGACCTGACCCGACCCTCTGAGGGAGCAGACATGTCCATCACCGAAACAAAAGTCGTCGACATCATCGCAGTGCCCGAGTGGGAGCCCGACAATGTCGTACTCGTCATCACTGATCACTTGGAATGGGGCGAAAAAGCCCAACAGGGCGAACATCTGTTGTTGCTACAAGAAAAGATCAACACCTACATCGCCTTCATCGAGAGCGGCGAACTGCTGGAAAGCTATCCGCCAGCCAAGGGCAAGAATCCGAAAATTCGCATCAATGGTTTATATGAGCTGCCTGAGCAAGGTGAAACCTTTATCGACCGCGTGACCGAGGTACTCAAAGGCGTAGGCATCGGATTGGAATTTGTGCTTAAGGACGACTTTGCCGTTCGACACTAGGCGTGTGAGCTAGTAGAGCTGAAGCAAAGCAAAGAAAAGAAAAGGGCGGCAAGCCACAGAGCTGTAGCTCGGTTCCCTCAGAGGTATTGAACAAATCGGCTGGAGGCCAAGGATCCGCAGTGTCCTTAACAGACCCGAACATTATCGATATGTGGGGAATCCCCAAATCGGACAGTGGCACCATCATCCTGGGCATCGCTGACCACCTAGAATGGGGCAATAAGACCCTACAAGCCGAGCACCTGCTCGCGCTACAACGGAAGATAAACGGCTACGTCGCTTTCATCGAAAACGGTGAGATCTATAACAAGATTACCGCTGCACTCGGCAAGTCACTTGTAATCCGTGTTTACGGCAAGTACGAGGTTTCGGAGCAGGGGGAATTGTTCTTCGAGCGCGTGGCCGAGCTCCTGAGAAAAATGGGAATCGGTTTTGAGTTCGTTTTCAAAGCAGACTAAGCGCTATGTCATTTGTGATCCCAGTGCTGGCAGTTAATTTTTTCACCTGCCAGCCGAGGCGTTTTTCTGCTGATCTACGGCCAACAGTGGAAGAGCCAAAAAGCCCGTCTACGACGCGACTTGCTTGAAACTCTCCGCCCCACGGCGCAACGGCCTTGAGATCGGCCTAAACAGATTCGGGTCTCCGATATTCTGAAAATGTGAGATGAGCAGGCACGTACAGCGCATAAACACGACTTGGCAAGCACGTTTAAATTACACCGATTTCTCCTCCAAAAAGCCTACAACGCCTTGCGCCGCTGCCTACGGGTACTTCAGAATCCGCCGGCTTGTGCGTCTAGGCTGCGGGTCCTATCGTTTGTCGGTCACTGAAATAGGTGATCGGGTTTGGTAGCCCGCAGTGTTAGATATACAGATCTGCCGTCGAGATTTCTGTCTCGGATTTGCGGTGGCCATGTATAGGGCGTCCTAGGACGCGCCGGATCCTAACACCCGGTCTACCAACCTGTGCATGGCCGCCACCCTTCGTTTGGTAGCGAAAGGGTGAAGCCTCCCTTAAATGTGTTAGGAGCTTCATCAATGTTCAAAGTAACCCCAAACCCGCCGGAAGCGGATTCAATCCCGTACGACCCTGCTCTGGAACCTCAGCGGATAAAAGATGCGGCTGCTCGCGCCATCAACTTTTACCTCGACCCTCAGACGCTCAAAACCACCATTCCCAAGCGCCAGCCAGGCAGGATCTTTCTCATTGACCCGACGGTGGATGAGGAAACGTTGCTCGTCGAAGCCTGTGAATCGCTGGCAGCCGCCAATGACATGGCCCGCGAAATCGGCGGCGTGATTGACCATCCACAGCGTCGATCGCTGCTGATGTTGCAGCAGGTGATCATGTTGAGTGAGCTCATCGTCAATCGCGTGCTCGACAGCCGACGCGTGTCGAACTAGCCGGCCATCGAGGCATGAGGGGGCGTGCTCCCCTCACTGCCAGCGGACGCGCCACAGCCGTGGCGCGTCGTCCTCATACCCAGACGCTCAAGCGGCGCTCATCGGAGTTTCAGCTGATGTCACAGACACCGTCCCATCCGCCGGTCACCGACCCGGTATCGCCTTACGAATCCTTCCATTCAAAAAAACTTCATGACGCCGCCGAGCGCGCGCTCGACCATTACCTCGCGCCGGCCAAGGTCAACGCCACGCCTTACAGTCCCAACACGCTGTTTATGGTCAACCCGGAATCCGACACCGAATCCTTGCTGGTCAACGCGTGCGAATCCCTGGCGTCCGCCACGGTGATGCTCGGTGATTTCGCCGGGATGCTGGAAGGCTCACGGCGCAATACGCTGTTAGGCATTGCACAGGTGGTCATGCTGGGGGAATTGGCCGTCAACAAAGCGTTGGATAACGTAGTGCCCACCGACTGAACAACGGCATCGGCCGTGCAGGCGTGCTGGCACCCTGCGCGGCGATGTTCGTTTCGAACAACACCTCGCCCGGTATTCCCACCTCGCCCCCCCATACCTTCGTATACCCCTCTTCCACCCATGCGTACCCCACGCACACCGATGGACAACTGCGCCCGCATCCTCCCCGCCCTAGCATGACTCTCGACGGCGAACGATTGAGCGCCAGGTAGTACGGCAAGCAGTTGCGGCGGCCACTGATCGTCACGCCAGAGTCCGCGCCGGGCTCGGGTGTCATCCATCCATCAGCGTCAGGGAGCACATTATGAAACAGCAATTATTGGTGATCGGTGCAGGGTTCGGCGGGCTGTGGAGTGCGCTGAGCGCTGCGCGTTTGCTGGATATGCATGCCCGTCAGGATGTCGAGATCACGCTGCTCGCCCCGCAAGCCGAATTGCGTATTCGCCCGCGCTTCTACGAGCCGGACGTGCACAGCATGTACGCGCCGCTCGACGCGCTGTTCGATGCGGTGGGTGTGCGCTTCGTCAAAGGCACCGCTGAAAGCATCGACGCCCGGGCGCGCCGAATCGGTTACCGCGACGAGGCCGGGCGTCCGGGTGAACTGGCCTACGATCGGCTGGTTCTCGCCAGCGGCAGCCAGCTCGCTCGGCCTCCGGTGCCTGGCCTCAAGGAGCATGCGTTCGATGTCGATCAGATCGAATCCTCGGCGCGTCTGGAACGCCATCTCATCGCCCTCGGCAACCAACCGCCCAGTGTTGCGCGCAACACCGTGGTGGTGGCCGGTGGCGGTTTCACCGGGATTGAAACTGCGACGGAAATGCCGGCGCGCCTGCGTGCGATCATCGGTGAGGATCAAGACCTGCGCGTGATCATTGTCGATCGCAGCAAGGACATCGCCGCGACCATGGGTGATGGCATTCGCCCGTCGATCATCGAGGCGTCCAATGACCTGGGTATCGAATGGATCGTCGATGCCAGCGTTGCCGCTGTGGATGCCAATGGCGTCACGCTCGCCGATGGCCGCCACATCGAAAGCCACACCGTGATCTGGACCGTAGGTTTCCGCGCCAGCCCGCTCACCGAACAACTCGACGCCGAACGCGATGGCCAGGGCCGCCTGCACGTCGATGGCAACCTCAAGGTGCAAGGCATCGATCACGTCTTTGCCGCTGGTGATGTCGCTCGCGCCGCCACAGACGACCTCGGCAACTATGCCGCGATGTCTTGCCAGCACGCGATCAGCTTGGGTCGCTACGCCGGCAACAACGCCGCCGCCGATCTCCTCGGCGTCGCTCCGACAATGTATCGCCAGCCCAAGTACGTGACTTGCCTGGATCTGGGCGCCTGGGGCGCGGTGTACACGGAAGGCTGGGATCGTCAGCTGAAACTGGTGAAGGCCGAAGCCAAAGAGCTGAAGACGCAGATCAACACGGTGTGGATCTACCCGCCCGCCGCCGATCGTCGCGCTGCCCTCGCGGCCGCCGATCCGCTGATCCCTGTAGCCTGATTTCACCCTCCGCTTTAGCCCTGAAAACAAGGAGAACACCATGACCCTGCATCTGGATTCCTTCACCGCCAACCGCGCGGTGGCCCTGCAAACCCAAAGCGAAGAACTGGTGCCGTCGCGCTACGCCCTGCGCCTGGGCGACATTGACGTGATGGTGATCAGCGACGGCGTGTTGCCGTTGCCGACCCAGACCATGTCAACCAATGCCGACCCCGCCGACCGTGCCGCCTGGTTCAAGGAAATGTATCTGGGCCCTGACGCCTTCGACTGGGCGCTCAACGTGCTGGTGGTGCGTAGCGGCGAACAAGTCATCCTCGTCGACGCCGGCCTCGGTGGCCAATTCCCCGGTTTCCCGCGTGCCGGGCAGTTCCCCAAGCGCCTGGCCGCTGCCGGGGTGGATCTCGCCGACATCACTGATATCGTCATCACGCACATGCACATGGACCATATCGGCGGCCTGCTGGTCGACTCGGTGAAGAGCCGTCTGCGTCACGACGTGCGCATCCACGTCACCGCGGCCGAAGTGAATTTCTGGTCCACGCCAGACTTCACCAGCACCGACATGCCCGCACCAGTACCAGACGTCCTGCGCAGCACCGCCAACGCGTTCATCGACCACTATGAAAGCAAGTTGCACATCTTCGAAGACGAATGTCAGGTTGCACCTGGCGTAGTTGCAAAACTCACCGGTGGTCATACGCCAGGGCACTGCGTGGTCTACGTCAACTCCGGTGGCGAGCGCCTGACCTTTGCCGGTGACGCATTGTTCCCGGTGGCGTTCGATCACCCCGACTGGCACAACGGTTTCGAACACGATCCGGCCAAATCGGTGGAAGTGCGCGTGCGCATGCTCAAGGAAGCCGCCGCCAGCGGCGAGCTGTTCGTCGCCACGCATCTGGCCTTCCCTTCGGTGGGTAGGGTCGCGATCAATGGTGCTGCTTTCCGTTGGATACCTGCGATTTGGGATTACTGATTGCGCGCCTGAAATCTTCGCCCGGCTTCTGCCGGGCGAAACCTTTTTCACCGCCATTGCGACGCAGAGCCGTGCGGGCGGTGACCATCCTTCGGTTGCTGTGTACCCTTTCTGCATCAAGCAAATCTGTGCAGAGGAAAGGGTGTTGGCATATCTGGATTGGGTGCAATGGCCGGCGATGCTGGTCACCGTTCTGGCCGCGTGGCTGATCGGTTCGCAACGACCGCAACGGCGCATGAGCGGTTTCGTTTGTTTCAGTCTGAGCAATTTGCTGTGGGTGATCTGGGGCGTCCATGCCGGGGCTTACGCGCTGATCGTTCTGCAGCTCTGCCTGTTCCTGATGAACCTGCGCGGCTTCATGAAGAACCGCGTTTTAGAGCGCTGAGTGACGCTGATCATCCGGCCAGAAAATCCTTTGAATTTTTCTTGTCGGACAAAATCATTTACGTATGAGCGTAAGGAGGAACTCATGCGTAGCACCGATATTTTCGTCATCGAATACAAACATCACGACCAGCCAAAATCATTCGTCATCCGCGCCAAGAGTATGCGCAACGCCGACGCTTGGCATTGGGCGAGCTGTGACGCCGGTATTGCGCCGATTCCGAAACCGGGTAAACCACCGTTGAAAGTGGTTTCCAAACCCCAGGCCGAGCGTTATGGGATTACGGAGGTGAAGTGGCGCGAGACGGCTGCGCTGGACTGGACGGAGGCTTAGGCAAATCGGGTCGCTTGGCTGAGCTTGCACGTCAGCCAGGCGCCCCAGAACAGACTGCTGAAAAACCGTGTTGCATCGCCGAATCCGGCGTCCTGCAGCAGTGCCTGAACCGCCGCCTCCGAGTGCGGCGGATCAGCGCCCTGCAAAATCTTCCCGAGTTTCGCCTGCACCTCGTCAGCGGTTGCGCCCTGCTGTCGCCAGCGCTGGCTCCAGGCTTGCAGCAGCAACGGCTGACTGGCGTAAGCGTAATGATTGCCGGCCACGATCAATGGCGCGCCGGGTTTGAGGCGGGCCTGAATGGAGCGCAGTATCTGTTGCTTGGCCTCATCACCGCCCAGGTGATGGAGTACACCGATCAGGGTGGCGGCGTCGAAAGATGCGTCGGCCGGCAAGTCTTCGACATGACCGAGATGTATCTGGACTCTGTGCAATAGATCATTGGCGCGCAGATGTTCGGTCGCAGCATCGAGCATCGGCCCGGAAGGATCGACCGCAGTGAAGTGCCAATCCGGCTCCAGCGCGGCCATCGCGATGATTTCCTGCGCGGTGCCCCCCGCGCCCACCACCAGCACGTTTGCCGGACGCGACTGCCCGAGGCTGGCGGCTAGCATGCAGGCCGACAGGTCGTGACAGGCATCGTAGCCAGCCAGGGCAATGCGGCTTTGCCGGGCATATTCATTGGCGCGGGAGGTGTCGAATTTGCCGGCGGCGTCAGTGGCGGGTTGGGTCATGGCGATTCTCCTTGTCTTTGCGACACGCTACGCGGTGAGCGTGGAGAAGAAAAATCCAATGATTTCATGGGGGGCATTCCGCTGGGGAATGTGTGGATGTCATCCCGGCGAAGTAAAAGTGACGCAGAGCGTCAGCGGATGCGTCCCCACGCAGGAGCGTGGGAACGATCCATATCGACTAAGACCAGAACCCTTTATGCGGTTCAGCCGCCTCTGCCTCCAGCATCGGCCCGAAGACACTGACCGTGCGTTGCCCTCTGGCAAACACTTCGCGACACGGCAACGAGAACGTCGGGTTCTCCGGATGATCGCCAGTCAGCCCGAGCAAAGCATGTTCCGACAACGCATACACCACTCGCCCGACACCGGTCCAATACACCGCGCCTGCGCACATGCAGCAAGGTTCGGCGCTGGTGTACAGCGTGCACGCCTCCAACTCCGGGGGTGACAACCGCTTCGCCGCCGCAGCCACCGCGACCAGTTCGGCATGCTGGGTGGGATCACCCTCCGGCGGCATCGAATTGTTGCCCGCTTCGGCAATCACCTTGCCGTCGCGATCCGCCACCAGCGCCGCAAACGGGTGCCGGCCACGTTGTTTCGACGCCTGCGACAGGGCGATGGTCTGGCGCAGCAATGCCAGGTCCAGATCGCTGACGCCGGCCGGAACAAGCTGAGTGAATTGATTCATGGGTAACTCCTGGGCAGTGAGAAAAGACAAAAGTCAGTCGGCCAGTTCGGCCGTGGAAGCGCCGACGGCGTCGGTCGATGGTTTTTGTTTGTTGAGCAGTACGTTGAGCAGAATGGCGGTGATCGCACCGAGGAAAATGCCGCTATCGAGCACCAGTTTCAGCGTCGGGCCGACGTGTTCGAACAGGGCCGGAAACGACATTGGCAAGACGCCGACGCTGACCGACACCGCAACAATGATGGCGTTACGTGTGCCTTCGAACTGCACCCGTGACAATTCCTGAATGCCCGCCACCGTGGTCATGCCGAACATGACGATCGCGCAGCCGCCCAGCACCGGCGTCGGCACCGCCGCAATCAGCGCGCCGAGCTTGGGGAACAAGCCCATCAACACCATGATCGCGCCAGCGGCGGCGACGACGAAGCGGCTCTTGATGCTCGAAAGCGCAATCAGGCCGGTGTTTTGCGTGAAGGCGTTATAGGGAAAGCTGTTGAACAGACCACCGAGCATGGTCGACAAGCCGTCGGCGCGGAAGGCGTTGCCGAGGGTCTGCTGCGTAGTCGGTTTGCCGACCAGTTTGCCGATGGCCAGGCAGTTGCCAGTGGTCTCGGCCATGATCACCAGCATCGCCAGGGTCATGATCAGAATCGGTACCAGAGAAAATTCCGGCGGACCGAACGCCATTGGCGCGCTCAACTCGAACCACGCCGCCTCGCTGACCCGATTGAAGTGCGTCATGCCGCAGGCGGCAGCGATCAGGCTGCCGACAAACAAGCCGATGAGCACGCTGAGGTTGCCGATGAAACCGCTGAATTTCGCATAAATCACCAGCGTCACACTGACCGTGGCCAGGCCCAGCAGCAGATTGCCCGGGCGACCGAAGTCAGGCGAATCGGGATTACCGCCACCCAGCCAGATTGCCGCCGCCGGCATCAGTGAAATACCGATGATGGTGATCAGGCTGCCAATCACCACGGGCGGAAAGAATCGCAGCAAGCGGCTGAACACAGGCGCCAGTGCGATGGTCAGGAAGCCGGCGGCGATCACCGCCCCAAAGATCTGGCTGAGGCCGAACTCCTTGCCGATCATGATCATCGGCGCCAGCGCAATGAACGAGCAGCCCTGAATCAACGGTAACCGCGCGCCGAACTTCCAGAAGCCGAGGGTCTGAATCAACGTCGCCACACCGGACGTCAGCAGGTTGGCGTTGATCAGTAAAACCACCTGAGCCGACGTCAGCCCCATCGCACTGCCGAGAATCAGCGGCACCGCCACCGCTCCCGCATACATCACCAGAACATGCTGCAGACCGAAGGTGACCAGCTGCCGCAGGGGCAACACCTCATCGACCGGGTGAACGCGTTGTGTAGTCATGGCACAAGCTCCTGAAGGGGCAGCGTTGGTTGTAATCGCGGGCGCTCAGGGACAGATGCACAGAAAGAATCGGCCCCGGCGTTCGAAGACGCGGGGTCATCCTTGAATGTTTTTGACGATGAAACAAATTGGCAACCATCGCTTTTTTCGATGGCAAAGACGCGGCACAATCGCCGTCTCGCTCAAACCCGGAGTACACCGCGTGCGCTTCTCACTCGATCAGTTGCTGATGTTCGTCCAGGTGGTGAAAAGCGGCTCGTTCTCCGCCGCCGGGCGCAAGCTGGGCAAGACACAGTCGACTATCAGCGCGGCTATTGCCAATCTGGAAACCGACCTTGGCGTCGAGCTGTTCGACCGCCGCAATCGCAGCCCTGCCCTCACCGCCAGCGGGCATAAATTGCTGGTGCAGGCAGAGGCGGTACTGGAGCGCTGCATGACCTTCGAGGCCCACGCCGATTGCCTCTCGGACAGTGTCGAACCGAGCCTGACCTTGGCGATTGAAACGCCGTACGGCCCGATCATGCCGGTGCTGCAAGCGTTCGAGCAGGCCTTCCCGTTTGTCGATCTGATCATTCGTCACCCGGTCTACGGCGATGTCAGCGAACTGGTCAGCAGTGGCGAGGCGGTGCTGGGCGTGGCGTTTTCGCAGCCGGGCTATCCTCGGGAACTGGCGTTTCAGCAACTGGGCAAACTGATCATGCTGCACGTCTGCCATCCCGATCATCCGCTGGCGAAACTGGACAATGTCACGTTCGACGATTTGCACGTGCACCGGCGCCTGGCGTTCAGTGCGCACGCCAGCAAATTGCCGAGCAGTGAATACCTGCGTTCGACGCAGCTGTGGCAAGCGGAAAGCTATCTGGCGCTGCTGGAAATGGTCCGCGCCGGCCTCGGCTGGGCGACCCTGCCGCGACAACTGATCCAGCGTGAACTGGGCAATGGCGAACTGGTCGAGTTGCAGCTGTCGGCATACCCGCATACCGACTGGCAAATCGGCGTCGACCTGTTATGGGCACGCCAACGGCCGCTGGGCACGGCCGAGCGCTGGCTCAAGGAAAAGCTGCAGGCCAACAAGGTTTATGAGCGCGATCGCAACGGGCAGATCACTACGCTGTGATCATTTGGCAAACACCTGACTCATGTCTTTGAACGCCTTGAATTCCAGCGCATTGCCGCAGGGATCGAGTAGAAACATGGTCGCCTGTTCGCCGACCTGACCCTTGAATCGAATGTAGGGCTCGATCACGAATTGCGTGCCGAATGACTTCAGCCGCTCGGCCAGTGCCTCCCATTGCTCCCACTGCAAAATGATGCCGAAGTGCGGGACCGGTACGTCGTGACCGTCTACCGGGTTGCTATTAATGCTTTGCTGGGCAGCCGTTTTCGGCTGTTCGTGGATCACCAATTGGTGGCCGTAGAAGTTGAAGTCGACCCATTGCGCGCTGGACCGGCCCTCCTCCAGGCCGAACACTTCACCGTAAAAACGTCGGCAAGCGGCAAGATCGTAGACCGGGATGGCGAGGTGGAAAGGTGAAAGGCTCATCAGGCACTCCGGTAATTGCGTTGCTGGAAATATGGCAACGGCGCACCGCTGCTGATCGAGGATCGAAAACAGCCTAGATCAAAAACCCGCCAGACGCCGACCCGACATGTCACGAGAAGGCGCGGCTATCGATACGTGCCACGGCTATCCGCCCGGTTTCACTGCCCGCGCCTGACAACCTGTCGGTGACAATCCTCCGGGCTCAGCACGGCACCGGCTCTGGAGCGTACGACAATGGTTTCAACGGGCTCGGCCCGTTCGTTGTCGAGCAGAATCGAATGCTCCTCACCCTCCGCAAACAGAAAGCGCTCGCCCCACTGCCGCAGGCTGACGACGATGGGGAACACCGCGCGGCCCATGTCGGTGAGCACGTATTCCTTGTAGGCACTGCCGTCCGACGCGGGCTGAATCTGCAACACGCCGAGCTCGACGAGCATTTTCAGTTTGACCGTGAGGATGTTCTTGGCCAGGCCCAGACGTTTCTGGAATTCGCTGAACCGGCGCACGTCATCGAACGCATCGCGAATGATCATCAAGGCCCAGCGATCGCCAATGGCTTCGAGGGTTCGGGCCACCGGGCATTCGCTCTGTGCCAATGTTTGTTGTCGGGCCATGTGGTTCCTGATGGATCAGCTACTGAATGTGGTTGCATTTAACAACCCGAATGAATAAAGATCAACGCCTCGGTTTCAATTCAAAACCACACTACGAGGAAGCACGGATGCCCTGCCAGACGCGAACCCTGGTCAATGCGCAAGCCGCAACTGACAGCGCAACGACCGGGCTGAGTCGTTTGCAGACTTTGCTTTTTGCAATCACCTGCGCGATGGCGGTGGCCAATGTTTACTTCGCGCAGCCATTGCTGGAATCGATGGCCGCCAGTCTCGGGGTTTCACCCGGTGCAATCGGCGTTGTGGTCACGGCCACGCAAGCCGGGTATGCCGTGGGGCTGCTGTTCATTGTGCCGCTGGGTGATCTGCTCGATCGCAAGAAACTCATCGTCAGCCAACTGCTTTTGTCTGCGACTGCGCTGTGTGCCGTGGGCCTGTCCGAGAGCTGGGGAGTGTTGCTCGGTGCCATGATGCTGGTGGGATTGCTGGCGGTGGTGGTGCAAGTGGTGGTCGCCTGCACCGCCAGCCTTGCACGCCCGCAGCAGCGCGGCGCCGCGGTGGGCACCGTCACCAGTGGCGTGGTACTGGGCATTTTGCTGGCGCGTTTCGTTTCCGGCGTAGTGGCTGATCTGGCCGGATGGCGCGGCGTGTATTTTGTCTCGGCCGTACTGATGATCGGCATGGCCCTGCTGTTATGGCGCACCCTGCCCGCCTCGGCAAAACCACCCGCACAGGGCAATTACTGGCGACTGCTGCGCTCGGTAATGGAATTGTTTTTGACTGAGCGGGTACTGCGCGTGCGCGGCATCTTCGCCCTGCTGATCTTCGCCGCCTTCAGTGTGTTGTGGACGTCGATGGTGCTGCCGCTCAGCGCCCCGCCCCTGTCGTTGTCCCACACGCAGATCGGCCTGTTTGGTCTGGCCGGAGTGGCGGGCGCGCTCGCCGCCGCACGGGCTGGGCGCCTGGCCGACTTAGGGTTGGGCAATCGCACCACCGGCATCGCCCTGGCGCTGCTGACGCTGTCCTGGCTGCCCATCGCATTTGTCGACAGTTCGCTGCTGGCGATGGCCGTCGGGGTGATCTTGCTCGACTTCGCCGTGCAAGCAGTGCACGTGACCAATCAAAGCCTGATCTTCGCCGCACGGCCCGATGCGCAGAGTCGACTGGTCGGTGCGTATATGTGCTTTTACTCGGTGGGCAGTGGTTTGGGCGCGATCGCGGCGACGTATACCTATGCGCAATATGGCTGGGTGGCGGTGTGTTTTCTCGGAGGCGGGATCAGTGCTGTGGCTTTACTGTATTGGGCATGGCTGGAATACCGCTACTCGAACTGAACCAATGCGGGAGCGAGCCTGCTCGCGAAGACGGAGCATCAGTCAGCACAGAGTTGTCCGACCTGACGCCTTCGCGAGCAGGCTCGCTCCCACAGGGATTATTTGCCAGCAGTTACTTGCCCTCCTCAGGCTTCTCGGTCTGCATCTGCACCGACGGTTTGCTTTTGTCACCGTCCTTGTTGGGTGCATCGTTGGAATCGAAGCAGCCGCTCAACAGAAACATCGAGCAGAACCCCAGACATACACAGATTTTTTTCATGACGATCTCCTGCCAGCAGTGGTATCGCTACCCGGTTCCAGCTTGACCTTGATCCAGCCGGATTGATGTTGATCAAACGCCTTGAACGCCGAAATCGCGTCAGTCAAAGGCTCGTCCTGCGTCAGCACTTTTGCTGGGTCGACGCGCCCGGCGAGGGTCATTTCGATCAGCTTGGGAATGTATTTGCGGTGATGACAGTTGCCCATGTTGATATGCACGTTCTTGTTCATCGCCTCGCCGATCGGGAAGCTGTCGAACCCGGCGGGATATACACCGATGATGGAAATCGTGCCGGCCTTGGCCACAGCCTTGACCGCCCATTCCAGCGCTTGCGAAGGCGCATCGCCCGGTTGCCACTGCGCAGGATGGTGATGGCCGTGATGGGAATGGTTGGCGTCGATGCCCACGGCCTCGATCACCCGATCCACGCCAATTTCCGCAGTCAGGCGCGCAATGGTTTCAACCGGATCTTCTTTCTCGAAATTGATGCACTCGGCACCCAATGCCTGCGCGCGAGCGAGGCGATCTTCCAGGCCATCAATGGCGAACACCCGGCCAGCGCCCATCAGTTTCGCGCTGATAATCGCAAACAGTCCGACCGGCCCGCAGCCGAACACCGCCACCGTGTCGCCGTCCTTGATCCGGGCCATGTCGGCACCGAACCAGGCAGTGGGAAAGATATCCGACATGGCAATCGCCTGATCGTCGGTAATGGCGTCGGGCAGCTTGATCAGGCCGATGTTGGCGAAAGGGATTCGCGCTTTCTCGGCTTGCAGGCCATCGAATGGCCCGGTGGTTTTCGGCCCACCAAAGAATGACGTGCCAGCGGTTTTACCGTTGGGATTGGCCACGTCGCACTGGGCGAAATAGCCGGCGCGGCAGTACGAGCAGTTGCCGCAGGCAATGGTCGAGGGAATGAGCACGCGATCGCCAACCTTGAGGTTGCGCACATCTTCACCGAGCGCTTCGACAATCCCCACGCCCTCGTGCCCAAGGATCGTGCCGGGCTGCATGTCCGGCGCACTGCCGCGAATGAAATGCAGATCGGTGCCACAAATGGCCGACGCGGTCAGCCTGACAATGGCATCGGTCGGCGCTTGAATGGTTGGATCGGGAACATCGTCCAGGCGGATGTCCCCGACGCCATGAAATACAACAGCTTTCATCGTTCACCTCCAATTTTCCGGATGTGCGCAAATCAGGGTTCTTAACCCTTACTGTGCTCCGGCGACGAAGGCCCTTCCTTGACACCGCGCGGGCCGGCGATGCCCCACACGATCAGGCCGAGCACCGGGAATACGATCAGACCGATCGCCCAGGCGGCTTTGACGCCGACGCTTTTGTTGCTGCGAAACACACTGACGATCGCCCACAGGTCGACCAGCAGAATGATCACCGCCACGGCGATGGAAAAATAACTGGCTGCCTCGTTCATTTCGCAATCCTCCGATGACTTGTAAGCATTGGGCTGTGAGGCGTTTTCAGCGTTCAAAAAAATTGCGGCCGTGCGGCGTCAAAGGTTCAGCCGCCTTCCGGATCCTGGCGGATCACGGAAATCTTGCCGTTGCGCTCGATGATTGCGAATTTGATCTGGTCGATGGTTTCTATGCCCTGACTGGAGCGCGCCGCCTCCATGACATCCGCCTCGACCAGCCGCGCATGGCGCAGGCGCCGGTGCAACAGCTTGCCGTTCTCGACAATGATCGTCGGCTCGCCATCGATCAGCCGCGACACCCAACTGGAACGCTGTTTGAGCAGGGAGAAACCGACATCCACAGCGATCAGCGTAATGATCACCAGAAACGCATTGGTCAGAGAAAAATCATCACCGAGCAGCGCCTGCTGGGTGGCTTCACCGATGATCATCAGCAGGACGAAATCAAACGTCGTCAACTCGGCCAGCGAACGCCGGCCGGCAATTTTGAACAGCACCATCAGTGCCAGATACATCGCGAGTGCGCGCAACACCGAGTCCATGGGTCACCTATGGATAAATGAATTGAGTGAGCTTCACTTCGCTCGAGCCCGGCACGCGGATTTGGCTGCGAAACAGGCCCAATCCGTCACCGCGCAGCGTCACATAGAGCGTCGCCTGGCCTTGGGCATCCGCCTGCAACCACAAGCGCATGCCCTGTTTTGAGCTGCGCATACGCACCGGGGCCGGTTGCATGGTTTCGACGCTGAAGCCATCGAGCATCTCGCCGCCGATGTCGAGTTCTACAGTGGCTTCAGGCGCCGCGTGCACGCTGAGTTTCAGCGGGTTGGTCGAGCCGTTGCGATGGAACATCTCGTATTCGATCTGGACTTTGCCGTCGTCGCTGCGGGCGTCCTGCGAACTGAGCACGCCACGGGAAAACAACCCCAACAGGCCCAGCAGCATGCACAGCACCAACAGGTACCAACCGATGTGCTCGAAGCGCCAGACCTTCAACTGATAGGCCATGTCCTCCTGCACCGGGAACTGCCGACTGCGCAGATCGGGATGCTCAGCGTCAGGCTTCATCGGCGCCACCCTCCTTCGCCGCGCAAGGCGCGACGGTGATAGTCCGGCAACTGCTGCAAGGCGAATGCAGAAGCGAGGGTCTGCACTTCACTGCGCGATCCGGCAAACCATTGCTGGGTGCTGAACAGAAAATGTTTGTCATCGAACTGGAATGCCCAGGCGAAACACACCGTACCGGCCTTGATGCCATCCATATCGTCGGGTCCGAGAATGCCGGTGGTGGCAACGGCGACGTTGGCCGTGCTGTCGCGCAACGCACCGATGGCCATTTCACTGGCCACTTCCACGCTGGTCAGATTGAAGGTGTCCATGGTCGCCGGGCTGACGTGCAGCAGGCGCTGCTTGGCTTGCGGCGAATAGACCACATAGCCGCACTCGATCAGCTCGCCGCTGCCGGGTACTTCCGACAGCAACATGACGATCTCCCCGGCCGTGCAGGATTCGGCGGTGGTGATGATCAGTGAATGTTGGCGCAGGTATTCAATCGTTTCCTTGGCGATGGACATGGCACGCTCTCGAAGCTGTTATTGCCGGTTGACCGCTCGCTGCGCGGATCATTCCGCCGGATTGGATGAGCGTGTAAGCGCCTCTTGCAGTGAAAGTTTTCCGCCCCGTTCGGCGCGATCACCTACCCTCATAGACTGTGTGATCCACTCGAGCCCGCCGCCCCCATGCGCTGTTCATTCAAGTCGTTGTTTTTCATTCTGTTCCTACTGCTCATGCCGGGCAGCGCTGCACTGTGGGCGGCGGACCTTGGCGCACCGGCAAACACAGGCGCAGCGCCGCTACCAGTGATTTCGCAAAGCGATCTGCAAGCCCTGCAACAACGCCTCGACGGGCTCAAGCAGCAGATTTCGGCGGCAAACAATTACAACCAGCTCGAAGGCCCGCAGGATCGGGTGCAGGCGTTCATTCTCGATGTCGATCGGTTGTCGGCAGCGCTGTTGCCGCAACAGGCGCAACTGGCGGTGCAACTGGGCGTGCTCGGCACGGCGCCCGACGCCGAGGTGGCCGCCGAGCAAGCCGATATCGTCGCGCAGCGGGCGGCGCTGGCGGAGCAGAAAAGCAAGGTCGATGGCACGCTGAAAAGCCTAGCCGCACTGAAACAGAACGCCGCCGACCTGATCACGCAAATCGCCGGCATCCGCCGCACCCTGCTGGAAAGCGAACTGACCCTGAGCACCCGCAGCGTA
Source organism: Pseudomonas sp. Sample_21 (assembly GCF_004307525.1). NCBI lineage: Bacteria > Pseudomonadati > Pseudomonadota > Gammaproteobacteria > Pseudomonadales > Pseudomonadaceae > Pseudomonas > Pseudomonas sp. Sample_21. The sequence continues at coordinate 30,206 of NZ_RCNZ01000114.1, forward strand.
TTGAGCCCGTATTTCTGGGCACCGCTGGTCAATCCAAGCGAAGACGACCGCCAGCGCCTGCGACTGTTCGTCGAGCAGGTGGCTGACGTATGGGCCACGGTCTGGGCGCCGGGCGAGCGGTTTTACACCTGCGTACTGGTGCTGTTGGCGCTGCTGATCTGGACCTTCGGCCGACGTCTGGCTGAGCGCGGGCTGACCTGGTTCTGCATCCATCGCGTGGCGGAGGGCCGACTGCGCCGCAGTGCCTTGGCCTTCGCCTCAGCCATAGCGACCTTCGTCACTACCGCCATCGCCCTGAAGCTGTTGTTCTACGCCTGCACCCGCCACGACGCACTGCCTCCGGTGCTGGAAACCTTCTCCGAAGAGTTCGAGAAAGTCGTCTATGCCTGCGTGCTGATCACCGGCCTCAGCCGCGCATTGCTCTCCACCGCGCACCCGTCCTGGCGCCTGCCGTCGATTGCCGATCCGGTGGCGCTGGCCCTCAAGCCTTATCCGCGAATCCTCGCCTGCTCGTTGCTGGTGTTGGTGACGCTGGTGCAAGTCGCCAATGCCACAGGCATGAGCAGCCACATCGTGATGGCCGGGCGCGGCGTGATTTCCATGGTGGTGCTGGCGATCATCGGCACGATGCTGTTGCGTGTCGGTAAAGTGCGCAAGGCCTTGGTCGCAGCCAATGACGCGTCGGCTACGAACAGCGTGTTCGCCGGGCTGATCTACAGCGTCGCCAGTCTCTCGATGTTGGTGACGGCCATCGCCCTGCTGGCCGGCTATGTTTCGCTGGCACGGTTCATCTGTTATGAGCTGGTGTGGGGCTATGTCGTGCTGTCGGGCTTCTACTTGCTGATTCAGCTGGTCAAAGACGCCTGTGAGCACCTGTTTTCGCCGAAACACGCGAGCGGCCAGGCGCTCAAGCAGTTGCTCGGTGTCAGCGACCGGCGCCTCGAGCAGACGTCGATCCTGTTGTCCGGCGTCAGCCGCGCCGGCCTGATGCTGATGGCGCTGATTTCGTTGTTTGTCGGCGGCATCGGCACCACGCTCGGCCAACTGGTCACCAACATCATGTCGATCCTCGGCGGCGCCGGGTTGCGCAAGCTGAATATCGTCCCGGCGCATCTGCTCAACGCGCTGCTGGCACTGCTGATCGGTATCTGGCTGATCCGTGCGTTGAGCCGCTGGCTCGACAACGAATTCCTGCCCAAAACCGACATGGACCCGGGCATGTGCGCATCACTAAGCACGCTGTTTTCCAACATCGGCTACGCCTTTGTGATTCTGCTGACGCTGTCGTCGCTGGGCGTGCAGTGGACCAATCTGGCGTGGATCGTCAGTGCGCTGTCAGTGGGCATCGGCTTTGGCTTGCAGGAGATCGTCAAGAACTTCGTCTCCGGCCTGATCCTGCTCACCGAGCGCCCGGTGAAAGTCGGCGACCTGATCAGCATCAGCGGCGTCGAGGGCGACATCCGCCGGATCAACGTGCGTGCCACGGAAATCCAGCTCAGCGACCGCTCGATCGTGATCGTGCCCAACTCGCAGCTGATCTCGCAGAACCTGCGCAACGTTACCCTCGGCGGCAGTGCTCAAGGCGTGGCATCGCTGGAGCTGGTGTTCCCGCTGGATATCGATCCTGAGCAGGTCAAACAACTGCTGCTGGATGCTTATCACGAGAACGAAACTATCCTCGATAAACCGGCGCCGTTCGTGCGTTTCAGCAAATTGTCGCCGGACGGCATAACCCTCACGGTCACCGGCTATGTCGGCAGCCCGAGGATTGTCGGGCTGACCAAGAGCGATTTGTTGTTTGAGGTGTTGAAGCGGTTGGGCGCGGCGGGGATTGCGCTGGCGAAGCCGCCAGCGGCGTGATTCGGTTAGCGCTTGCCCGTGTTGTCAATGCGGGCCGTGCTGCTGCGTGGTGTGAGCTCGAACGGCAGGACGACATGGCGCTCTGTCAGCGGCTGTTTCTCAATCAGGGCAATCAGCATCTCGACTGCTTTGGTCCCGAAGGCTTCGGCTGGTTGCGAGATGGTGGTCAGCGGCGGATCGCAGTACGCAGCCATCGGAATGTCATCGAAACCCACCAGGGAAATATCCTCGGGCACGCGCAGCCCGGCCTGCCGGATGCGCTTGAGTGCGCCGATGGCCATTTCATCGTTTTCGCAGAACAGCGCGCTCGGCCGCTCGGCCAATGCGAGCATCTTTTGCGCGCCGGCAAAACCGGCCTCGAGGCTGAAATTGCCATGGCAGATCAGTGCTTCATCGAAGGCAATCCCGGCCTCGCGCAGCGCCGCTTCGTAGCCTGCCAGTCGATCCAAAGTCAGCGGGCTGTTTTTTGAGCCCTTGATCAGGCCGATGCGTCGGTGCCCCAAGGCGATCAGATGTTCGGTCATGGCTTTGGCGGCGGCGACGTTGTCCAGGCTGATAGTTGGATAACGCCCGGCCTTGAGCACTTCGCAGGCGTTCACGATCGGCGGCACATCGGCGTCGGCCGGAGCGTTTTCGAAAGGATCGTAAGCGCGCAACTGGATCACCCCGTCGGCCTGATAGGCGTACACCAGCTCGGCGAATTGTCGCTCCAGTTCTTCCCGGCCCTGGGTGTCGCACAGCAGCAGGCGATAACCGGCCGCCTGCGCCGCTTGCTGCGCGCCGCTGATGACGCGGGCGAAGAAGGTATTGGCGATGGTCGGCACCAGAATCACCAGATTGCCGGTGCGCCGCGAACGAAACTGCACGGCCATCAGGTTCGGCCGATAGCCGGCCTGCTCCACCGCAGCCATGACGCGCTCACGGGTTGGCGCGAGCACGCGCTCGGGAGATTTCAAAGTCCTCGAAACCGTCGCCACGGAAACCCCGGCCAGCCGAGCCACTTCGCGAATATTGGACAAAACCACCTCGTTGATTCATGCCGATCAGGCGCGGAGCTTACCGCAGGCGACGAGCGATCGAAACGCTGTCGATCATCCGCTGACATTTGACACTCGGCTAATTCAAGCCTAGATTTTGTCCACGATGTAACCGGTTACATCGCTCATCAACATTGCATCCAGCTACCGAGACGACTGCCATGTACGCTGCCGCAAAAATAAGAATGGGTTTTGTTGGAGGCGGTGAAGGTTCATTCATTGCCCGTGCCCACCGGCAAGCCGCCGGCCTCGACGGACGCTTCGAACTGGTCTGCGGCGCATTCAGCCGCGACTCGGAGAATAATCAGCACACCGCTGCGGCCTTGGGTGTCGCGGCCGAGCGTTGTTACGAAGACTGGCAAACCCTGCTCGCCCGCGAGGCCGCCCTGCCCGCCGAGCAGCGCATGCAACTGCTGGTCATCGTCACTCCCAATCATCTACACGCACCGATTGCCCGCGAGGCGTTGAGTGCCGGTTTTCATGTGTTCAGCGAGAAACCGGCGGCGCTGAACCTCGCCGAGGTGCAGGCGCTGCACTCGGTGGTCATCAACAGCCAGCGAATTTACGGGCTGGCGCACACCTACCTCGGTTACGCGATGGTCTGGCAGGCCCGCGAAATGGTCGCCAGCGGCGTGCTCGGGCGCGTGCGCAAAGTTCTCGTCGAGTACCCGCAAGGCTGGCTCAGCACCGATGTCGCCGGGCAAGGCAACAAGCAGGCCGGCTGGCGCGACGACCCGACGCAATCCGGGATCGGCGGCTGCATCGGCGACATCGGCACCCATGCGTTTTCCCTCGCCGAGTTCGTCACCGGCCAGTCGATTCAGTTCATCAGCGCGATGCTCGGCTCGCATGTCGAGGGTCGGCAACTGGATGACGATGTGGCGATGCTGTTCAAAATGCGCGACGGCGCCAGTGGCGTATTGCTCGCCAGCCAGGTCTGCGCCGGTGAGGAAAACCCGCTAAAGATCCGCGTCTACGGGGACAAGGGCGGCCTGGAATGGCGCCAAGAGGATCCGGCCAGCCTGATTCATCGACCGTTGAACGAGCCGATGCGCGTTCTGCGCTCCGGGGTCGGTCAGCCGTGGCTGTGTGCCGCCGCAACCCAACGCATGCGCCTGCCTGCAGGGCATCCCGAAGGTTATCTGGAAGCCATGGCCAACCTGTACGGCGATCTCGCCGAAGCGATTGTGCATGGCGCCGAGGGCCATCAGGCACCGGGCGTACCGGGCATCGATACCGGCCTGCGCGGCATGGCCTTCATTGAAACCGCGATCGCCAATCACCTTGGCAATGAAAAGTGGAGCGAGATCCCCGGCCCACTGACAGGAGCCCAGCACAATGAACAGTGATCAGCAAAATTCGACTGGCCTGAAAGGTCCGGGGATTTTCCTCGCTCAATTCATCGCCGACGAAGCGCCTTTCGACTCCCTCGCCAACATCGCCGAGTGGGCGGCCTCGCAAGGCTACAAAGCCATTCAGGTACCGACCCTCGGCACACGGTTCATCGATTTGCAGCGCGCCGCTGAGAGCCAGGATTACTGCGACGAACTCATCGCCGTCTGCGCCCGCGCCGGTGTGGTGATCAGTGAGTTGTCGACGCACCTGCAAGGGCAATTGGTCGCGGTGCATCCGGCGTTCGACAGCCTGTTCGATGACTTCGCCCCACCAGCACTGCGCGGCAAGCCGCAGGAGCGCACCGAGTGGGCCATTGAGCAGTTGAAACTGGCCGCCCGTGCCAGCAAGCGTTTGGGACTTACGGCCCATGCGACCTTCTCCGGCGCCCTACTCTGGCCTTACGTCTATCCGTGGCCACAGCGTCCGGCCGGTTTGGTCGAGCAAGGTTTCGCCGAACTGGGCAAGCGCTGGCTGCCGATCCTCGACTGCTTCGAAGAGGCCGGCGTTGATCTGTGCTACGAAATCCATCCCGGCGAAGACTTGCATGACGGCGCCTCGTTCGAACAGTTTCTCGAAGCGGTGAATCATCACCCTCGCGCCGCAATCCTCTACGACCCGAGCCACCTGCTGCTGCAGCAAATGGACTACCTCGGCTTCATCGACCGTTACCACCAACGCATCCGCATGTTCCACGTCAAGGACGCCGAATTCCGCCCCGATGCGCGCTCCGGCGTCTACGGCGGATATCAGGGTTGGGTCGAGCGTCCCGGGCGCTTTCGCTCGCTGGGCGATGGCCAGATCGATTTCAAATCGATCTTCAGCAAATTGTGCCAATACGACTTCAACGGCTGGGCCGTGCTCGAGTGGGAGTGCTGCCTGAAAGACTCCGCACAGGGCGCGGCGGAAGGCGCGGCGTTCATCGAGCGACACATGATCCGCAAGACCGCCAAGGCTTTCGACGATTTCGCCGGGGTCAGCGCCGATGCCGCTTCCAACCGGCGACTGCTCGGCCTGACCGACGACTGATTCATCCGCGTTACCGACATAAAAACAATACGGTGATCTGAAATGAACGTAATGAATGCGCGACTCAGCGTGATGATGTTTTTGCAGTTCTTTATCTGGGGCGGCTGGTTCGTCACCCTCGGCACTTTTCTGGCGACAACGCTGGCCGCCAGCGGTGGTCAGGTCGGCATGGCCTTCGCCACGCAATCCTGGGGTGCGATTCTGGCACCGTTTGTCATTGGCCTGATTGCCGACCGTTTCTTCAACGCCGAACGCATTCTGGCAGTGCTGCATCTGCTTGGCGCAGTGTTGCTCTATCAGCTCTATCGCGCGGCAGACTTCAGCGCGTTTTATCCCTATGTGCTCGCCTACATGATGGTCTACATGCCGACATTGGCACTGGTGAACGCCGTGGCGTTCCGCCAGATCAAAGACCCGGCGCTGGAGTTCTCGCGCATTCGCGTGTGGGGCACGGTGGGCTGGATCGTCGCCGGCGTGGTGATCAGCTTCGTGTTCGCTTGGGACTCGCAGCAAAGCATCGCGGCCGGAGGCTTGCGCAATACGTTCCTGATGTCCGCCGTCGCGTCGCTGTTGCTGGGGCTTTACAGCTTCAGCCTGCCGAACACTGCGCCGTTGAAAAGCGCAGCGGGCACATCAAGCCTCAAGCAGATGCTCGGCGTCGATGCGTTGGGTTTGCTCAAGGATCGCAGCTATCTGGTGTTCTTCCTCGCCTCGATCCTGATCTGCATTCCGCTGGCCTTCTATTACCAGAATGCCAATCCGTTTCTGGCCGAGATAGGCGTGACCAACCCGACAGCGAAGATGGCCATCGGTCAGGTGTCGGAAGTGCTGTTCATGTTGCTGTTACCGCTGTTCATCCATCGTTTCGGCATCAAGATCGCCCTGCTGGTTGGCATGGCTGCCTGGGCGTTGCGCTACGTGCTGTTTGCGTTCGGCAATAACGACGATCAGGCATTCATGCTGCTGATCGGCATTGCCCTGCACGGTGTGTGCTATGACTTCTTCTTCGTGTCCGGGCAAATCTACACCGATGCCAAGGCACCGGAACGCTTCCGCAGCTCGGCGCAAGGTTTGATCACCTTGGCTACGTACGGATTGGGCATGTTGATTGGTTTCTGGATCGCGGGACGGATTACCGACCACTTCACATCAAGCGCAGGGCATGACTGGAGAAGCATCTGGCTGTTCCCCGCCAGTTTTTCCGTGGCGGTATTGCTGTGTTTCTGGGCGACATTCAAGAGCCGCGATCGCGACAAGGCCGTGCTGCCGAGTGCGGTTTAGAGCAGAGTTGTAAAGCGTGAATAGAACGAATGCCGCCTGTGGTTGAGGCGGCATTCGTTATCGATGCTCATCGTTGCGCTCAAGCGGTGCGACGTTCGAGCAGACGGTCAGCGCCACCTTCGGCGACCCGATTGCCTTGCAGATGATCGGAGCCATCAGAGGCTACTGCATCGCTGAACAGTGGATCGGTTTCGGTTGCGGCTACTGCATCGCTGAACAGCGGGTCAGTTTCGGTTGCGGCTACTGCGTCGCTGAACAAGCGGTCCGTTTGAGTGGAGGCGACCGCGTCGCTGAACAGTGGGTCGGTTTCGGTGGCGGCGAAGGCATTCAGTGCAAAAACCGAGAAAGCGATACCGAGGATAGTCTGGCGTTTCATGATGATGTGCTCCGAATTGCAGTGGTTGGGTACGGAGCCGATCTTACGCCGCGCTATGAATATGAGAACTTCATTGACTTAATGGTTGTTATTGACGCAATCAATGGTTGATCGAGCATGAGCCGCTATTGGATCGATCTTCATGCTGTTGCTTACGTCATTAAGCGAAACGCCCTACAAAGTCGAAAGCATAAAACCGACAATCTCGTTTTTGACAGTTTTTTGCACACAAAAAAAGACCCGTATCAGTCGAAACCGAAACGGGTCTTTCCCCACTTAGACGACCTTATTTCAAGTCGTCAAAGTGGTCTCGCAGGAACTCGTAAAAGCGCAAGGCTTTCAACAATCTCCATACAAGGCTCAGCGTACGCAGCAGAAGCTTCATACGTTTTGGCCTCCAGGGCTGGCGGCCAAACCTCCAGCAAACTTACCGGACCATGCGTGCCTTCAGCCTACATGTTGGTGTAGCTAGTGAGGCGGCCGGTTGAAATCCCTCCGAGACATCATTCCGGCGCGGGTGCGAATCCGCGTCAGAGGGCGTGAAACCTTTTGCGCCCCCAGCCAAACCTCACAGCTCTACCAACAAGATGAGCGCAGGCATCTTAACGCAGAAATCAGAAGAGAAAACCCGAGTAGCCAAGGTTATTCTGCGGCTACGCCTGAACCTTTGTAAAACCGTATTTCTGACAATGTTTATTGACAGACCTGAATTCAGTTACATGCGTTGGACGTTCCGAAAAAACCTCGCACATCACGCTAAACCTTCGTTGCACTGACGGGAGAAACTCAATACCATGCGCGGACATGTTGGTGTGGCTAGTGAAGCACATGGCCTCGGCTCCAAACCGAGGATTGAAAAACCGCCCCGCGAAGGCGGTTTTTTTTCGTCTGCGTTTTGTGGTCCCACCCCATCCAGGACACATTGCCTGACTCGATCCCCCTGCGCACCTGCACAAATCTTCTAAACACTCTCCTCCTTCACGCGGTACTTTAGAAACGCCCCTGCTCAACCGCCCTATGGAGTCCTCCCATGGACAAACGCAACTGGATCTCTCTCTCCCAGGATGTCGATACCGGGATCGAGTCGATTCGTGCGCATTTCCGTGGGCATGCCTACGATCCGCACTGGCATGACAGTTTTCTCGTCGGAGTGACCGAGCAAGGCGTGCAGCAGTTCAATTGTCGCCGGGTGCGTCATCGCAGTACGCCGGGGCATGTGTTTCTGCTTGAGCCGGGAGAAATCCACGATGGCCACGCGCCGACCGAGGATGGCTTTACCTACTCGATGCTGTACCTCGATCCGCACTGGCTGGAGCGCGAACTGCACGCGCTGTTCGAAGAGGCACCCGCCGACAGCCAGCCAGGCTTTGCCGACACCCTGAGCCACGATCCGCACCTGTCGACGGCGATCGTGCAAGCCTTCCACGTGTTACATGACGGCGATCTGCGCATCGTCCGGCAGACTGCGCTGGATGGCCTGCTGGCGTCCCTCACCCGCCATCTCGACTGGCGCAAGCGTCAGGACTTCGATCCGCGCCTGCCACTGGTTGCGCAGGTTGCGCGCGACTATCTGCATGCCCACACCTACGAAGACATCGGCCTCGACGACCTAGCGCAAGCCTGTGGTATCGATCGTTTTCGCTTGACCCGCGCGTTCAAGGCCGCTTTCGGTCTGGCACCCCACGCCTACCTGATCCAGTTGCGCCTGGCCAAGGCGCGGCAATTGCTCGCACGCGGCGAGACGCCAGCGCAGGTGGCCAGCGTGCTCGGTTTTGCCGATCAAAGTCACCTCGGTCGCTGGTTCCGCCGCGCCTATCAACTGACCCCGGCGGACTACCGCAGACGCTGCTCAAATCTTCCAGACTGAGGCCTGCCCACTGACGATCATGGTGTCCTGTTTCGACTCTCAGGAATCTGCACCATGGCTTCTTTACTGCCCTTTCTGCTGTTTGCTTTCGTCGCCTCGATCACTCCGGGGCCGACCAATATTCTGGTGCTGAGCCACAGTTCGCGGCGCGGATTGATTGCCACGTTGCCGATCATTTTCGGCGCCTGTGCGGCGGCGGCGTTGATTGTGCTGGTGGTCGGGCTCGGTGCTGGCGAAACCCTGTTGCGCTTTCCGCGCGTGCAGCAAGCCATGGCCTGGGCTGGCGTGCTCTGGTTGAGCTGGCTGGCGTGGCAGATCTTTCGCAGCCCGCCGCCATCGCTGGACCCAAATGCTGCACAGGAACAAGGCTTGAGCGTCTTCGGCGCGGCGCTGCTGCAACTGGTCAATCCGAAGGTGTGGATGATGGCTGTGGCCGTGGTCAGCGTATTCGTTGGCGGCGGCGACAAGACCCTGCGCCTGCTGGTGTTGTCGCTGGCATTTCTGCTGGTGTCGCTGCCGTGCATGACGCTCTGGGCGCTGCTCGGCGTTGGCAGCGCGCGGTTGCTCAGCTCACCGCAAGCGTTCAAGCGAATGAACGCGGCACTGGCCCTTCTTCTGCTGCTCTCGGCCTGGCTGGCCGTGTTGGTCTAATGCCCGGTGGCTTGCCGGTATTCGCGTGGTGTAAACCCGGTCGAGGCCTTGAACTGACGGGTGAAAGCGCTGTGATCGGTGTAGCCGCATTGCAGCGCAACCTCGGTAATCGGCAAGTCGCTGTGCAGCAATCGATGCGCGTGTTCCAGGCGGACTTTCTGAATCATCTGCCGTGGTGTCAGGTGGAAAACGCGTTTGCAATAGCGCTCCAGTTGCGCCACGGATATCCCGGCGATCCGCGTCAGTTCACCCAGCGTCACCCGCCGGTTGAAGTTGCCGCGGATGTATTCATCGACCGCCGCCAGGCGCTCGAACGCCGGGTGGGTTTCGCTGGCTGACTGCAGATCCACCGAGATCCCCACCAAGCCGATGATCGTCCCGTCACGGTTGTAGATCGGCCTCTTGTGAGTCAGGCACCAGCCCGGCTCGCGACTGCCATACAGGTGCAGTTCGAGCTGATCCTCCAACACAAAACCTTCCTCCAGCACCTTGCGATCCTGCTCGGTGTAACCCGGGCCCAACTGCGCCGGGAACACTTGCGCGCTGGTCTTCCCCAGCAACGGGCGTAGGTCCTTCAAGCCACAACGCTGCACCAGCGTGCGGTTGGCCAGCACATAGCGCGCGTGCAGATCCTTGATGAAGATCGCCGCATTGGGGATCACATCGAGTATCGGCAACAGCTGCGCGGCACCGGCGACCATCGCTTCGAGGGTCTGCGGACGCAAGCCGTCAGTGCCCTGGCACAGGATCGAAAACGCTGACTGCATCAAAGACTTCCCCTTGAGCTGAACCACCGCAAATGTCACTCGCCAGCAGATTGCAGCAACGTCGCGGCCCTGTCGAGGCCGCGCATTCATCGGCGCCATTGTGCTGAATTCGTCATCGATCCCGGCATAAAACATCAATCGCCGCCACTGCCGACCAGTGCAAAGTCTGCTCGTCCACGTGACACAACTGCCTATCCAATAACTCACAAGAAGGCGATGCCATGTCAGGCCAAGGCAAGTTCAAAAAACAGCTTTCATTGATCGACCTCACCTTTATCGGACTCGGCGCGATCTTCGGCTCCGGCTGGTTGTTCGCCGCCAGCCATGTCTCGGCGATTGCCGGTCCGGCGGGGATTTTTTCCTGGTTGCTGGGCGGTTTCGCCGTGTTGCTGCTGGGCATCGTCTACTGCGAACTGGGCGCGGCATTGCCCCGTGCCGGCGGTGTGGTGCGCTACCCGGTTTATTCCCACGGCCCGCTGCTCGGCTACCTGATGGGCTTCATTACGCTGATTGCGTTTTCCAGTCTGGTAGCGATCGAAGTGGTCGCCTCGCGCCAATACGCGGCGGCGTGGTTTCCCGGCTTGACCAAGGCTGGCAGCGGCGATCCGACGATCCTCGGCTGGCTGGTGCAGTTCGGCCTGCTCTGCGTGTTTTTCCTGCTCAACTACCGCAGCGTGAAGACCTTCGCCAAGGCCAACAATCTGGTCAGCGTGTTCAAGTTCATCGTGCCGTTGCTGGTCATCGGCGTGCTGTTCACCTTCTTCAAACCGGAGAATTTCCAGGTTCATGGATTCGCTCCATTCGGCCTGTCCGGCGTGGAGATGGCGGTCTCTGCCGGCGGAATCATCTTTGCCTACCTGGGCCTGACGCCGATCATTTCCGTCGCCAGCGAAGTGAAGAATCCACAGCGCACCATTCCCATCGCGCTGATTCTTTCGGTGCTGCTGTCGACCCTGATTTACGTGCTGCTGCAAATGGCCTTTCTCGGCAGCATCCCGACGGAAATGCTCGCCAACGGCTGGGCCGGTATCAGCAAGGAATTCGCCCTGCCCTATCGCGACATCGCCCTGGCGCTCGGTGTCGGCTGGCTGGCGTATCTGGTGGTTGCCGATGCGGTCATTTCGCCGAGCGGCTGCGGCAACATCTACATGAATGCCACGCCGCGAGTGATCTACGGCTGGGCGCAGACCGGCACCTTCTTCAAGGTCTTCACCCACATCGATGAAAAGTCCGGCATCCCGCGTCCGGCGCTGTGGCTGACTTTCGCCCTGTCGGTGTTCTGGACCCTGCCATTCCCGTCGTGGGAAGCGCTGATCAACGTGGTCTCCGCCGCGCTGGTGTTGAGCTATGCGGTGGCGCCCGTATCGGTTGCGGCGCTGCGGCGCAATGCGCCGGACATGCCGCGCCCGTTCCGGGTCAAGAGCATGGGCCTGCTCGGGCCGGTGTCGTTCATCATCGCCGCGCTGATCGTTTACTGGTCGGGCTGGAACACCGTGTCGTGGCTGCTTGGCCTGCAGATTCTGATGTTTGTCATCTATCTGTTCTGTGGCCGCTTTGTGCCCACCGCTCACCTGAGCCTGGCGCGTCAGGTGCGTTCATCGGCGTGGCTGATCGCCTTCTACGCGGTGACCATCGTGCTGTCGAAACTCGGCACTTTCGGTGGCCTGGGTATCCTCGCCCATCCGTTCGATACGATCGTCGTCGCCGCTTGCGCCACCGGCATTTACTACTGGGGCGCCGCGACCGGCGTGCCTGCCCATCTGCTGCGCTTGGACGACGAGGACGAAGAAAGCGACAGCCCTGCGCCCTCGTCCACCGTCAGCGCCCGGCCTGCCGGCGCCTACTGAAATCATCCAACGGGATCTCTTCATGAAACGAGTACACGTCATTGATTCCCACACCGGCGGCGAGCCGACACGGCTGGTGATGAGCGGCTTCCCCGAGCTGTCCGGCAACAGCATGGTCGATAAACGCGATGCCCTGCGCAGCCAGCACGATCAGTGGCGCCGCGCCTGTCTGCTCGAGCCGCGTGGCAACGATGTTCTGGTCGGCGCGCTGTATTGTCCGCCGGTGTCGGCAGACGCCACCTGCGGGGTGATCTTCTTCAACAACGCCGGATACCTGGGCATGTGCGGCCACGGCACCATCGGCCTGATCAATTCGTTGCAGCATCTGGGGAAAATCCAGCCGGGCGTACACAAGATCGACACGCCGGTGGGGCAAGTCAGCGCGACTTTGCATGACGATGGCTCGGTCACCCTGGGCAACGTGCCCGCCTACCGCTATCGCAAACAGGTACCGGTGGAGGTGCCGGGTTATGGCCGCGTGGTCGGCGATATCGCCTATGGCGGCAACTGGTTTTATCTGGTCTCCGAGCATGGCCAGAGGTTAACGATGGACAACGTCGAACACCTGACCGCGTACACCTGGGCGATGCTCAAGGCGCTGGAAGATCAGGGCATTTTTGGCGAAGACGGCGCGGTCATCGACCACATCGAACTGTTCGCCGATGACGATCGGGCCGACAGCCGCAACTTCGTCATGTGTCCCGGCAAAGCCTACGACCGCTCACCGTGCGGCACCGGCACCAGCGCCAAACTTGCCTGCCTGGCCGCCGACGACAAGTTGCAAGCGGGCGCGCCATGGATCCAGGCGAGCATTACCGGCAGCCAGTTCGAAGGGCGCTTCGAATGGGAGGGCGAACGCATTCGCCCGTTCATCACCGGCCGCGCCTACATGACCGCCGACAGCACCTTGCTGATCGACGAAACCGACCCGTTCGCGTGGGGCATCTGAGCCGCCACGCCGATTTTTCACTTCGAATCAAACGAAATGCCAAGGAGTTGAATCATGAGCGACAACATCTTCACCGGCTGCATGCCGGCCCTGATGACCCCATGCACCGCCCAGCGCAAACCGGACTTCGATGCGCTGGTGGCCAAGGGACGCGAGCTGATCGATGTCGGCATGAGCGCCGTGGTCTACTGCGGCTCGATGGGCGACTGGCCGCTGCTGACTGAAGCCGAGCGTCAGGAAGGCGTGGCGCGGCTGGTCGCTGCCGGGGTGCCGACCATCGTCGGCACTGGCGCGGTGAACACCCGAGAAGCGGTTTCCCACGCAGCGCATGCGGCGAAAGTCGGCGCGCAAGGCTTGATGGTCATCCCGCGCGTGCTGTCCCGTGGTGCTTCCGCAACAGCGCAAAAAGCCCACTTCGCCGCGATCCTGCAAGCCGCACCGAACTTGGCGGCGGTGATCTACAACAGCCCTTACTACGGCTTCGCCACCCGCGCCGATCTGTTTTTCGAACTGCGCCGTGAATACCCGAACCTGATCGGTTTCAAGGAATTCGGCGGCGGCGCGGACCTGCGCTACGCGGCCGAGAACATCACCTCCAAGGATGACGACGTGACGCTGATGGTCGGCGTCGACACGCAAGTGGTGCACGGCTTCGTCAACTGCAACGCCACCGGCGCCATCACCGGCATCGGCAACGCCCTGCCCCGCGAAGTGCTGCAACTGGTGGCGCTGAGCAAACAGGCCGCGCAAGGCGATGCCAAGGCCCGGCGCCAGGCGCGGGAGCTGGAGTCGGCGCTGGCGGTGCTGTCCTCGTTCGACGAAGGTTGCGATCTGGTGCTGTATTACAAGCATCTGATGGTGCTCAACGGCGACAAGGAATACACCCTGCACTTCAACGAAAGCGACGTGCTGAGCGATTCGCAAAGACGCTATGCCGAGAAGCAGTATTCGCTGTTCCGTCACTGGTACGAAAACTGGTCCGCCGAGCAGAATTTCGCCTGACTACTACCTGCCGCGAGTCAAAACGATTCGCGGCAGGCCTCGCTCATTTCACAGGAAGACACCATGACTCTGACGGGCAACATGCTGATCGGCCAACAATCCGTGGCGGGTACGCGTCCGGCCTTTCGCGGGATTGATCCGGCGACCAACCAGGCACTTGAACCGCAGTTCGCCGGGGCATCAGCCGAACAGGTGGAACAGGCCTGCGCCCTGGCCTGGGCGGCGCAAGATGCGTATCGCGAAACCAGCCTGAGCGCCCGTGCGGCATTTCTCGAAAGCATTGCCGAGCACATCGAAAACCTTGGCGATGAACTGATCGAGCGCGCCCACGCCGAAACCGGTCTGCCGCCTGCACGCCTTCAGGGCGAACGTGGCCGCACCTGCTCGCAATTGCGCCTGTTCGCCCGTACCGTGCGCGCCGGTGAATGGCTGGACGTGCGCGTCGACAGTGCGCAACCGCAACGCCAACCGCTGCCGCGCTCCGACTTGCGCCAGCGGCAGATTGCCTTGGGGCCGGTCGCGGTGTTCGGCGCGAGCAACTTTCCGCTGGCATTTTCCGTGGCCGGTGGCGACACCGCCGCAGCACTGGCGGCCGGTTGCCCGGTGATCGTCAAGGCGCACAGCGCCCATCCGGGCACCAGCGAACTGGTCGGCCGCGCAGTCGCGCAAGCGGTCAAAGCCTGCGCTCTGCCCGAGGGCGTGTTTTCCTTGTTGTTCGATTCTGGCTACGAAGTCGGCATCGCATTGGTCAGCGACTGGCGCATCAAAGCCGCTGGTTTCACCGGCTCGCGCACTGGCGGTCTGGCCTTGATGAAAGCTGCGCAAGCGCGGCCCGAGCCGATTCCGGTGTATGCGGAAATGAGCTCGATCAACCCGGTTTTGCTGTTACCCGCCGCGCTGGAAAATCGCGCGCAGGCGCTGGCCGAAGGGTTTGTCGCGTCGCTGACACTGGGCGCCGGGCAGTTCTGCACCAACCCGGGATTGCTGATTGCCCGCAAAGGCCCGGCGCTCGACGGGTTACTCAGCGCGGTGGCTGAACTGATCCCGCGCAGCGCGGCGCAAACCATGCTCACGCCCGGCATCTTCGGCGCCTATCAAGCAGGCGTGACCGCTCTGCAAGACAACCCCCGTGCACGCGCGATAGCGGTTGGCCAAGTCGGCGGCGGCCCGAATCAGTGTCAGGCGCATGTCTTCAGCACCGATGCAGCGGATTTTCTTGCCGATCAAAGCTTGCAAGCCGAGGTCTTCGGCGCGACAGCGCTGATCGTGCAATGCAGCAGTGACGAAGAAATCCGTCAGGTCTGCGCACATCTGGAAGGCCAACTGACCGCGACCCTGCACATGGATGACGCCGACCTTGCACTGGCGCGTTCGTTGCTGCCAACCCTGGAGCGCAAGGCCGGTCGCTTGCTGGTCAATGGCTGGCCGACCGGCGTGGAAGTCTGCGATGCAATGGTGCATGGCGGGCCTTATCCGGCGACCTCAGATGCGCGCAGCACCTCGGTCGGCACTGCGGCGATCCTGCGTTTCCTGCGGCCGGTGTGCTATCAGGATTTCCCCGACAGCTTGCTGCCGACGGCGCTGCAACAGACCAATCCGCTCAACCTTCGGCGCTTGCTCGATGGCCAATGGGAAGCGACACGCCATGGCGAATAACCCTTCGCACGACATCGCCGTGGTCGGCGCCGGGATCATTGGCGTGGCTTGCGCACTGCGCCTGGCCCGCCAGGGTTTGCGCGTGGTGGTCATCGATCAGCAGGAACCGGGACATGGCGCTTCGTTCGGTAATGCCGGGCATCTGGCCACCGAGCAGGTATTTCCGATTGCAGACGTGTCGATCCTCAAGCGCTTGCCAGCCATGCTGATGGACCCGATGGGGCCGCTACGCCTGGACTGGAAATATCTGCCGCGCGCCCTGCCGTGGTTCACCCGCTTGCTGCTGAATCTGCGGTCTGAACCTTTTCAGAAAACCGTCGCCGGCCTGCGCGCGCTCAATGAAAGCAGTCTCGACGCGTGGCAGCGCTTGCTCAGCGATATCCAGCGCCCGGATCTGCTCAAGGTTGACGGCTCGTTACTGGTCTTCGAAAAACCTGAATCGCGGCAATCCCTCGAAGCCTTGCAGGCACGCCTGAATCAGCAGCAGGTGCCGGTGGACTATTGGCAGGCGGGGGCGATCCGCGAAACGGCGCCGCAGCTCAGCGAACAGATTCAGGGCGGACTGTTTTTCCCGCGCACCGGGCATTTCCTTGATCCCTATCGGGTGGTCTGCGCACTGGTCGAAGCGGCTCGCAGCAGCGGCGTGAGTTTTCTCCAGCAGCAGGTTCAGGGCGGCTGCGTGCAGGAGAACGGTGTTTTATTAGTGACCGGTAATGGCGGGGTAACGGCCAGACGCGTGTTACTGGCCTGCGGTGCGCATTCGGCGAAACTGACTGCCGCGCTGACTGGCAAGCAGGTACCGTTGGACACCGAACGTGGCTATCACCTGATGCTGCCGCACGAGCATGATCGCCTGCCCTTCCCCGTCACCTCGCTGGAACGCAAATTCATCATGACGCCGATGCGCGAAGGCCTGCGCCTGGCCGGCACGGTCGAATTCGCCGGGCTGGAGCGGCCGGCGAACATGGCACGCGCCTGGCAGTTGCAGCGCCTGAGCCAAGGCCTGTTTCGCAAGGATCTGAACGCTGATGGCGCCACACCGTGGATGGGCTTTCGCCCGTCGCTGCCGGATTCCCTGCCAGTGATCGATCAGGTTTGCGCCGGCAAGGTCTTGCTTGCCTTCGGTCATCAGCATCTGGGCCTGACTCAAGCGGCGCTGACGGCGGAATTGATCGGGCAGATGGTCTCAGGCGCGGCTCTCGCGCTGCCGAGTGTCGACGCCTACCGACTGGCACGTTTCTAAGCGTGCTTCAGCGCGTCGCCGTGATGCATGGCCAGGTGGCCGGTCTTGTCGCTCTTGACCTCGTACTGCGGCGCGTCTTTCGAAGCCGGCCGGTGGCGGCCCATGAACTCGGTATCGCGAGTGTGCACCTTGACCACTTTGCCGTGGATCTCGCCGGCCTCGGAATTCCAGCGCACCGCTTCGCCGACCTTGAATGAACTGCTCATCATTGCGTCCTCGCCTCTGGCTGTTGATTTATGGAGCCGCGCGCGTCGGAGAAATTCCGCTTTTTTGCGAGGCGACCGAAGGCAGGCAAAAAAATCGAACGGCGAAAATCGCCCGCACCTCCAACCTGCACAAGCCGTAGAAAACGGCCATGACGAGGTGTGAGATGAATAACGATCAAGGCAAGCAAGGTGACGATCCGCTCCCAACCACGCCCGACCCGCTGAGTCCGGGGCGTACCGAGGTCGATCCGATGAAGGAACGCGGCATCGACGAGCTACCCGACAACGAAGGCGAAATCCCGCTGGATGATGACAGTACCGGCCTGGATCCGGAGCGCGTACGTCAGGAAACCGATAACGCCGAGATGGACGACCAGCCCAATCCGCGTTGAGCCTGAAACGGCAGCCATACGGCTGCCTTTCGGTTGCGCAATCAACAGCAGAATCAGGCAAGCATTTCACAGAAATGCACTACCTCGCGCTCCGACCCAGGCGCAACAATGGGCGTCCGACAACCCCATGGAGGATGCTCACATGCTCGTACAAGCCTACGGCGCCCACGCTGGCGACAAACCTCTTGAACCGATGCAGATCAACCGCCGTGCCCCGGCGGCGCACGACGTGCAGATCGATATCGCCTTCTGCGGCATCTGCCATTCCGACTTGCATCAGGTGCGCGCCGAATGGGCTGGCACGCAATTCCCTTGCGTGCCCGGCCATGAAATCGTCGGCCGCGTCTCGGCGGTCGGCGATCACGTCAAAAACTACAAGGTCGGCGATCTGGTCGGTGTCGGCTGCATCGTCGACAGCTGCCAGCACTGCGATGACTGCGAGTCCGGTTTGGAAAACTACTGTGACGGCATGATCGGCACCTACAACTTCCCGACCCCGGACGCACCGGGCTGGACTCTCGGTGGTTACTCGCAAAACATCGTCGTGCACGAGCGCTATGTGTTGCGCATCCGTCATCCCGAGGCGCAACTGGCAGCCGTCGCACCGCTGCTCTGCGCCGGCATTACCACCTACTCGCCGCTGCGCCAGTGGCACGCTGGCCCCGGCAAGAAAGTCGGCGTGGTCGGCATCGGTGGCCTGGGCCACATGGGCATCAAACTGGCCCACGCCATGGGCGCCCATGTCGTCGCATTCACCACTTCCGAATCCAAGCGTGAAGCGGCCAAGGCACTGGGCGCGGACGAAGTGGTGGTGTCACGCAATGCCGAGGAAATGGCGGCACACACCAAGAGCTTCGACTTCATCCTCAATACCGTCGCAGCGCCGCACGATCTCGACGCGTTCCTGGTTCTGCTCAAGCGCGACGGCGCGTTGACCCTGGTCGGAGCGCCCGCATCGCCGCATCCGTCGCCGAACGTGTTCAACCTGATCACCAAGCGGCGCACCATTGCCGGTTCAATGATCGGCGGCATTCCCGAAACTCAGGAAATGCTGGATTTCTGCGCCGAGCACGGCATCGTTTCCGACATCGAATTGATCCGCGCCGACCAGATCAACGAGTCCTATGAGCGCATGCTCAAGGGCGACGTGAAATACCGCTTCGTCATCGACAACGCAACGCTCGCCGGCTAAGCGCCAACGTCCATCGGCAGCGCCGTGCTGCCGATGGCTTGAAGGATTCCATCGGCGCGATTTGACAGCGCCCGCGTTGCTCGCCAGAGTCGCACCCCTTTTTCCACCGCTGGGTGAACAGGGGTCGCCGTTGAACCAACAGACATTGTCCATGCGCCTTGAACGCGTCGCCGCTCACGTGCCGGTCGGCGCACGACTGGCCGATATCGGTTCCGATCACGCCTATTTGCCGGTTGCCCTGATGCGCCGAGGCCTGATTACAGCGGCGGTGGCTGGCGAGGTCGCGCGCACGCCGTTCCACGCAGCGCAACGCACCGTCAATGACAACGATCTGCACGGCCAGATCAGCGTGCGTCTGGCCGATGGCCTGGCGGCGATCAGGCCTGACGACGGCATCAGCGCCATCACCCTGTGCGGCATGGGCGGCGAAACCATTCGCGATATTTTCGACAGTGGCAAGGCCCATCTCAGTGGCCACGAACGCTTGATCCTGCAACCCAACGGCGGCGAGCAAGCGCTGCGCCAGTGGTTGATGGATGACGGCTACCGCATCGTTTGCGAAGAAGTGCTGCACGAGAACCGCTTCGACTACGAAATTATCGTTGCCGAGCGGGCCTCTGATCCGGTGACTTACGATGCCAGGGAACTGTTTTTCGGACCGCTGCATCTGCAGGCACGCTGCCCGGCATTTCTGCACAAATGGCAACGCAGGCTGAGTCAGCGGCAGAAGACGTTGGGGCAGTTTACGCGAGCGCAACAGGCGTTGCCGGAGGATAAAATTCTTGCGCTGAAGCAAGAGATGCAGTGGATCAGTGAATTGCTCGGGTGACTGTGCCGCCGTCTTCGCGAGCAGGCTCGCTCCCACAGGAAATTGCATTTCTCCTGAGGGAACACGGTCAACTGTGGGAGCGAGCCTGCTCGCGAAAGCGGTGGGTCAAGCTACACAGCAACCAAGTTGGCCGCAGCCGTCGGAAAAACAAAAAGCCTGCTGTTAAAAGCAGGCTTTTTCGTGGGTGGTGAACTTACTTCTGCTGCGTCAGCGCCGAGTAGCTGTTCATCAGGTTGCGGTAGTTAGGAATGCGCTGCGACAACAGATTGCCCAGGCCTTCAATGTCGTTGCGCCAGTCGCGGTGCAGTTCGCAGGCCACCGAGAACCAGTTCATCATCTGCGCGCCAGCCTGAGTCATGCGGCTCCATGCGGCTTGCTGCACGGTCGTGTTGAAAGTGCCGGACGCATCGGTGACCACGAACACATCAAAACCTTCCGCCAGCGCCGACAAGGTCGGGAACGCTACACACACATCCGTGACCACACCGGCAATGATGATCTGCTTGCGCCCGGTGGCCTTGATCGCCTTGACGAAGTCCTCGTTGTCCCAAGCGTTGATCTGGCCTGGACGAGCGATGTACGGCGCGTCCGGGAACATCTCTTTCAGCTCCGGCACCAGCGGGCCGTTCGGGCCTTGTTCGAAGCTGGTGGTGAGGATGGTTGGCAGGTCGAAGAACTTGGCCAGATCCGCCAGCGCCAGCACGTTGTTCTTGAACTCGTTCGGCGAGAAGTCCTGCACCAGCGAGATAAGACCGGTCTGGTGGTCAACCAGCAGCACGATAGCGTCGTCTTTGTTCAGGCGGTTGTAGGTTGGAGTGGTCATGGTGTGCGTCCCTTTTCAAGTTTGGAGTTTTGTTGTTGCGTTCAAGTTGGGTACAGATTACTGACGCACAGCAAAGGGATAAATCGGCTGAAAAGCGTTTCACCGTCCACTCAAACGGGACAATCATTCGAGGTCCGCTCTGATTAGATACACCACAGTACAAATGATGTACCTCAGCCCCCATTTATCAACTTCGCTCAACTTCCTAAAGTCTCCTCCAACAGCCACCCGCCATCCTGACGGGCCAGCGACAGAGGAAATCATCATGAGCACATCGAAAAAAGTAGTTGTCATCACCGGCGCTTCGCAAGGCATTGGTGCAGGTCTGGTCGAAGGCTTTCGCGCCCTTGGCCATCAAGTGGTCGCTACCTCGCGCTCGATCAAAGAGTCGAGCGACCCGAATGTCCTGACCGTCGCCGGCGACATTGCCGATCCGCAAACCGCCGAGCGCGTGATTCGCGCCGCTGTCGCCCGCTTCGGTCGCGTCGATACGCTGGTCAACAATGCCGGGATCTTTCTGGCAAAGCCGTTCACCGCTTACAGCCAGGCGGACTATGCCCAGGTCGTGGCGACCAACATGAGCGGCTTCTTCTACATCTCGCAACTGGCCATCGCCGAGATGGAAAAACACGGCAGCGGCCACGTCGTCAGCGTGACCACCAGCCTGGTCGATCATGCAATCGACGGCGTGCCTTCGGTATTGGCGTCGCTGACCAAGGGCGGCATCAACGCCGCGACCAAATCCCTGGCGATCGAGTACGCCAAGCGCGGGATTCGGGTCAACGCCGTGTCGCCGGGCATCATCAAAACGCCGATGCACGCCGAAGAAACCCATCAGGCGCTGGGCAGCCTGCACCCGGTCGGTCACATGGGGGAAATCGACGACATCGTGCAAGCGATCCTCTACCTCGACGGTGCAAATTTCGTCACTGGCGAGATCCTGCATGTCGACGGTGGCCAGAGCGCCGGCCATTGATCGAAACCCTGCAACGCCGCCGGTGGATACCGGCGGCGTCGTTGGTTGTGGTACACAGAGGATGAACGTCCGTCGATCCTCGGTGCGAGCCACAATGAAACGCCATTTTGAAGATTTGCAGTTAGGCAGTATCGAACTGTTCTGCCTGGCCGCCGAAGCCGGCAGCTTCACCGCCGCCGCGCAACTGGCCGGAGTCACGCCCGCTGCGGTGAGCCGGTCGATTCTGCGTCTGGAGCAACGCCTGGGTTCGCGACTGTTCGCGCGCACCACGCGCAGCATCCGCCTCACCGACGCCGGACGGAGCTTCTTCGAACAATGCAGCCAGGCGCTGACGCAACTGGTTGAAGCGCAGCAGGAAGTCATGGGCGCGCAGACTTCGCCGTCGGGGCGACTGCGCATCAGCCTGCCGACCACCTACGGGCATCACCGCATCCTGCCGCTGCTACCGAAATTTCGCGCGTTGTACCCCGAGGTCACGGTCGACGTGCACTTGGGCAATCGCAATATCGACTTCGTCGAAGAGGGCTACGACCTGGCGATACGCGTGCGCGCACAACCGGACTCGACGCTGATCGCGCGCTTGCTGGAAGACGCCGCCCTGGTGGTGGTCGCCGCCCCCGAATATCTGCATAGAGCCGGTACGCCGCAGACGCTGGACGATCTCATCGCGCATGAGTGCATCCAGTTCGAATTGCCCAGCAGCGGGCGGCGGATTTCCTGGCTGTTTCAGGAAAACGGCCGGGACCTGGAAGTGATTTCCGACGGTGGCTATTCCTGTTCCGACGATGTGCTCGGCGGTGTGACGCTGGCCAAGCACGGCGCCGGGCTGTTTCAGACTTACCGTTTCATCGTCGAGCAGGAACTCGCCGATGGCCGCCTGATTGAGGTGCTGCAACCGTACGCCGGACGTTCGCGCCCCTACACCCTGCTCTACCCGCACGGCCGCTATGTGCCGCAGCGGGTGCGGGCGTTTGTGGATTTTCTGCTGGGGTTTCGTGAGCAATGGACAGGACCCGCGCGGTAATCAACCGGTCTGACGCAGGCGGCTGAGTTCCTTGGACGGCGGGCAGCCGAACTGGCGGTTGTATTCGCGGCTGAACTGCGAAGCGCTTTCGTAGCCGACGCGGTAACAGGCGCTCGAGACGTCCAGCCCTTCATTGATGATCAGCCGCCGCGCCTCTTGCAGGCGCAGCTGTTTTTGATATTGCAGCGGGCTCATGGCGGTGACGGCTTTGAAGCGGTGATGCAGCGCCGAGTTGCTCAGGTTGGCCACCTGCGCCAGCGCGTCGATACGCAGCGGCTCGGTGAAATTCTTGTTCAGCCAGTCGATAGCGCGCGTGACCCGGTGGGTCTGCGAATCGTTGACGGCGATTTCATACAGCAGATGCCCGTGCTGGCCGCGCAGCAGGCGGTAATACAGCTCACGCAACACCATCGGCGCGAGCATGCCGATGTCGCGTGGATTATCCAGCAGGCGCACCAGACGCAGCATGGTATCGAGCAAGGTCACGTCGATCTTGTCGAGGAACATCCCGCGCCCGGCGTCCTGTGGCATGCCGGTCAGCGGCGACTCGGCAATCAGTTGCGTCAGTTGTGCCGGATCGAAATCCAGCCGTACGCAAAAATACGGCGCCTCGGGCGAGGCTTCGATCACCCGTCCCGACACCGGCAACGTCACTGACACCACCAGATAATTCAGCGGGTCGTAGAGGAAGCGCTCATCACCCAGCCCGACTTCCTTGCGCCCCTGCACGATCAGGCACAGCGCGGGCCGGTGCACAACGTGAATCAGCTCGGACGGGCCATCGAGACGGATCACGTGCAGTGGCGCAATCGCGGTTTCGTAGGTGCCCGGCGCGTCAAAGCGTTGAGTCAGCAGGCGCACCAGTTCGGCGCGATACACCGCCGTATCGTGGAGGATGGAAGCGTCGTGGTTATCCATGCAAAGGGCCTCGAAAGCAGACGAAGGTGGGTCAACTGCGGAGGAAGATTAGCCAGTTTTATCCAGCGGCGACTAGATCAAAGATGCTGCAGATTTGCCTGATTCTGCGTGCTCGTCTTACTGGCAAAACCATGGGCGCGTTATCACACGCGCCCTTGGCTTCTCACCCGACTATCAACCCGCCGTAACCGTCATGCCGCCATCGGCCATGACCACCGAGCCGACCATGAAACTGGCGCGGTCGGAGGCGAGGAAGGTGACGATTTCGGCGATTTCTTCCGGCTGCGCCGCCCGACCGATCGGCGCCGCTTCGCCGTGCTGCGCGAGGAAGCCAGGGCCGTCCTCGACCACATCGTTGAGAATATTGGTCACCACATCGCCGACGCCGATGGCATTGACGCGAATGCCGTGCTCGATGACTTCCAGGGCCAGCGTGCGGGTCAATTGTGCCAGCGCACCTTTGGAAGCGGTGTAGGCGGCAATGGTCGGAAAGGCAAAGTACGACGCATAGGAAGCGATATTTACGATTGCACCGGACTTGTTCGGGATCATCGCCTTGACCGCTTCGCGGCAGTGCAGGAAGGCGGCCGTGGCATTGACTGCCTGGATCTTTTCCCAGTCGTCGCGACTCATGTCGATCACGGCTTTGTTGATAATGATCCCGGCGTTGTTGATCAGAATATCCAGGCGCCCGAACTGCTCGACGGCAAGGCCGACTGCGCGTTCGGCGGCGCCGTCCTCGGTGATGTCCGCCACCAGCGGCACCAGATCGGGACGAGCCAGTTCTTCGACAGCCGGGTTGAGGTCTTCGGCAATCACCTTGGCGCCGCGAGCGTGCAGCATCAGCGCAATCGCCTTGCCGATGCCACTGGCCGCGCCAGTGACCAGTGCAACTTTACCGGCGACTTCTTGTGGCAGGGTGTGGTTGAAATCAGTCATGGTTTTAACTCCTCGATAGCGAATCGGTGTTGCGCCTGATGGCGCGCTCGTAAACACGGCTTCACTGTCGCGCACTGGCCGCCGCCGGGCTTTCGGGCGATTGCCGGGACTGTCGGAGTTTTGCGCTGGAATTTCTCATTCGCCCGCCCTAACCTGCAAAATCATTCGCAGCCGAAGCTTTTCATGGAGCGTCCTGTGCCCTCTGCCAGCCCCGCTACACCGACAATCAGCCAGCCCGCGCGCATCGCCGCCGAAGCCATGCCGGAGCATCTGCCCGGTGTTGCGGAAACGACCACGCCGCGGCCGCAGATCAAGGATGCAGTGGTGCAACTGTTCCGCCATCAGACTCTGCTCGAACCGATCCGCGTGCCCTGCGTGGCCGAACCGCTGCTGGTGCTGGTATTGGCCGGCACTGCCCGGGTCGAAGAACGTTCGTTGGGCGGAGAATGGCAGGCGAGCCAGGTCACGGCGGGCGACTTCTTCCTGACCAACACCCGCGAACCCTATGAAATGCGCTGGCAAACCGAAGGTTGCGAGGTGTTCGAAGTCATGCACCTTTACCTAGGTCTGGGCCTGATCGAACAAGCGGCGCGCGAAGCGTTCGGCGAACAGGCCGGTGCAGTGACGTTTGTCGATGTGTCCGGTGCGCGTGACGAGCAGGTCAGCTTCATTCTTGAGCAACTGCGCATCGAACTGACCGAACAGCGCCAACCCAGCGCACTGCTGGTGCACAGCCTGGCTCAGGCGTTGGCGATCCATTTGCTGCGTCATTATCTCGACCCCGACAGCAACCCGCGCCGCGACAACGCCCTGCCCGCCTACAAACTGCGCCGGGTGATCGAAGCCATGAATGCGCATCTGGCGGAAGATTTCAGCCTCGGTGATATGGCCGCAGTCGCTGAGCTGAGCGACTACCACTTCAGCCGCACCTTCAAGCGCGCCACCGGTTTATCGCCCTCGCAATACTTCATCCGCCTGCGCATGAGCCGCGCGCGTCATCTGTTGCTGGAGACGGCACGCAGCGTGATCGACATTGGCCTGGAAGTCGGCTACTCCAGCCCCAGCCACTTTTCCCAGGTGTTCCGCCGTGAAGTCGGGGTCACTCCGAGTGCCTACCGGGACGCGCCACGCGGGGCCTGAAAACCTGTCGAAAAGCGATGCAGCAGAATTGGGCAAATCCCGTGGAGGAATCGATTAATAGCCCATGAGCCGCCGCACTTAATCTTCTTCCAAGCCCACTCACGGGCACACAGAAGAGGACGACATCATGCTGAACATTCAAGACAAAGTGATCGTGATTACCGGCGCCAGCAGCGGCATCGGCGAAGCCACCGCACGCCTGCTCGCCGAACGTGGCGCCAAAGTGGTGTTGGGCGCACGGCGCACCGAGCGTCTGGCCGTGATTGCCGATGAGATCAACGGCGCCGGTGGCCACGCGCAGTTCCGCGCACTGGACGTCACCGATCAGCAGGATGTGCAGCGCTTCGTTGATTTCGCCGTCGAGCATTACGGCCGCGTCGATGTGCTGGTCAACAACGCCGGGGTCATGCCGTTGTCACGGCTGGATGCGCTGAAGGTCGATGAGTGGAACCGCATGATCGACGTCAACATCCGTGGCGTACTCCACGGCATCGCTGCCAGTCTGCCGTTGATGCAGCGCCAGCGCGCCGGGCAGATCATCAACATCGCCTCGATCGGCGCTTACGCGGTCAGCCCCACCGCAGCGGTGTACTGCGCAACCAAATACGCAGTACGGGCCATTTCCGAAGGCTTGCGTCAGGAAGTCGGCGGCGATATCCGCGTCACCGTCATTGCACCGGGCGTGACCGAATCGGAACTGGCCGAGAGCATTTCCGATGAAGGCGGCCGCGCCGAGATGAAGTCATTCCGCAAGATCGCCATCCCCGCCGAAGCCATCGCCCGCGCGATTGCGTATGCCGTCGAACAACCGGCGGACGTGGACGTCAGCGAACTGATCGTGCGCCCGACCGCGAGCCCTTATTGAAACCAGGAGTCAATCTGTGGCAGCGAGCCTGCTCGCGAAAGTGCTGGGTCAGGCGAACATGATGTTGAATGTACCGCCGCATTCGCGAGCAGGCTCGCTCCCACAGGGTGGTTGTGGCGCCACCAAATCATTGGTCAACACATTGTGGGAGCGAGCTTGCTCGCGAAAGCGGTGGTTCAGGCGAATATGAAGTTGAATGTGACGCCGCCTTCGCGAGCAGACTCGCTCCCACAGAGGTTGTAGCACCACCAAATCATTGGTCAACACGGAACACTGTGGGAGCGAGCTTGCTCGCGAAAGCGGTGGTTCAGCGGGCAAAGAGGTTGAATATGCCGCCGTCTCGCGAGCAGGCTCGCTCCCACAGGGAATCGCGGTGCCGCTGACGAAACGGGCTGGCACTCATATCTAGCTTAACGCGCTCCCGGCCCGATCAACATGCTTTCGATCTCGGCACCGGGCATCAATTGTTGCAGGCCATCGATCAACTTGTCGCCGGCCTCGGTCAGCGCTTCCAGCGGCATGGCGGGCAGGCTTTCGAGGATGAACCACATGTGCTGCGCCTGCGCATCGAGGCGGGTTCGCACGCCTTGGCGCCAGTTCCAGCGCCGGCAGGTCACGCCTTGGTCATCGCGCCAGATCACTTCGCCGGCGTCCGGGAATTCATGCGCGGGCAGACCTTCTTTCATCGTGTCGAACGGTTCGCTGCCATCGGCGACGACCAGACGCGGTGAGCCGACGTAGGCCTCGGCATTCTCGCCCCCCACGGGAATCGCGTATTCCAGACTGATGGCGTTGTACAGATCAACCACCGGATCGATGCTCGGCAACTCGCCGTCGCGCAACACCCGTTTGCGCAGAGCCTCGGCCGAGCAAGGCGTGCGCTGCGGCTTGGCACCGAACTGGCGAAACACGTCCGCCCAGGCCTGCAAGTGCGCGGGCCCCCATGACGGGCCACCGTTGGCGACGATCTGACAGGCTTTGGCCAGTGCTTCACCGGCCACGTATGCCTGAGTAATCGGCGCCGCTTGCACGACAATACTCAGCGCTCTGAAGCCCGGCGCGAGTTGCGCAACAGCCGGATCGATTGACGGCACGACAGACAGCATCCCAGAATCCCCCTCATACCCGAATTTCAAACGATGCTAGCGATCAATGACCAAGAAAGTCAATATAACGACCGAGGCCGGCGCCGACGTCGAGACCGTCAGCGCGGCGGTGTCGCGCACGCTCAAACAGGCGCGCAAACAACAGGGCATCACCCTGGATGAACTGTCCAGGCGCTCCGGCGTGAGCAAAGGCATGGTGGTCGAGATCGAGAAGGGCTCGGCCAACCCAAGCATCGCGACATTGTGCAAAATTGCCGCAGCGCTGGGCTTGTCCGTGGCGGACTTCGTCAATGTCGCCGACACTCCGGCGGCGCATCTGATCGACAGTGATGACATCCCCACGCTATGGACCGGTGAGCTGGGTGGATCGGCACGACTGCTGGCCGGCACCGGCGGCCCGAACATGCTCGAGTTGTGGCGCTGGGAATTGTTTCCCGGCGAGTCGTTTGCTTCAGCCGGTCACCCGAATGGCACCACAGAGCTGTTTCATGTCGAGAAAGGCACGTTGCATTTGAGGGTGGGCGATGCCGAGCTGATTGTCGGGCCAGGGTGTTCGGCGGTAGCGCGGACCGATGTGGCGCATGGGTATGCCAACCATGGCCGGTCGAAACTGGTTTTCACGATGTCGGTGACTGAACTGCATCAGGGTGCCAGGGAAAGCCCCTCACCCTAGCCCTCTCCCCGAGGAGAGGGAACTGTCCGGGTTGACCATCACAGGGAGCGTTCCCCTTCAAACAGCACGGTCAGCGTGACGGCGGATGCTCCGTCGAAACCGAATTGGCCGCGTCCACATCCGACATGTCTTCTTCTACAGGCGCATCATCGTCCGGCGGCAAAGGCACCTCGGGGTTCTCGCGCTTGGGATCGTGCCC
Source organism: Pseudomonas sp. Sample_21 (assembly GCF_004307525.1). Lineage (NCBI taxonomy): Bacteria > Pseudomonadati > Pseudomonadota > Gammaproteobacteria > Pseudomonadales > Pseudomonadaceae > Pseudomonas > Pseudomonas sp. Sample_21. Next base: position 58,445 of record NZ_RCNZ01000114.1, read on the forward strand.
GGTCTCGTTGTCGGTGGTGCGCGTCACGGCTTGTTGCGACTGGTTGCCCGGTGCGTTTTCATCAATGTCCATGTCGTTCTCCGAGGTGTTCAGCGATAGGTACCTGAACGTGTGAAATGCCCTTGCGTGACAAGTGCCCGACAATGGACGAACGGCGTTCTGTAGAAAACGCAAAAAGCCTGCTTTCGAGGCAGGCTTTCGCTTTGGATTTAACGCTTACTTCTGCTGCGTCAGCGCCGAGTAGCTGTTCATCAGGTTGCGGTAGTTGGGAATGCGCTGCGACAACAGATTGCCCAGGCCTTCAATGTCATTGCGCCAGTCGCGGTGCAGCTCACAGGCCACCGAGAACCAGTTCATCATCTGCGCGCCGGCCTGAGTCATGCGACTCCATGCGGCTTGCTGCACGGTGGTGTTAAAGGTGCCGGACGCATCAGTCACCACAAACACATCAAAACCTTCCGCCAGTGCCGACAGGGTCGGGAACGCTACGCAGACATCCGTGACCACACCGGCAATGATGATCTGCTTGCGCCCGGTGGCCTTGATCGCCTTGACGAAGTCCTCGTTGTCCCAAGCGTTGATCTGGCCTGGACGAGCGATGTACGGCGCGTCCGGGAACATCTCTTTCAGCTCCGGCACCAGCGGGCCGTTCGGGCCTTGTTCGAAGCTGGTGGTGAGGATGGTTGGCAGGTCGAAGAACTTGGCCAGATCCGCCAGCGCCAGCACGTTGTTCTTGAACTCGTTCGGCGAGAAGTCCTGCACCAGCGAGATAAGACCGGTCTGGTGGTCAACCAGCAGCACGATAGCGTCGTCTTTGTTCAGGCGGTTGTAGGTTGGAGTGGTCATGGTGTGCGTCCCTTTTCAAGTTTGGAGTTTTGTTGTTGCGTTCAAGTTGGGTACAGATTACTGACGCACAGCAAAGGGATAAATCGCTTGAAAAGGGTTACACCGTCCACTCAAACCGGACAATCCACTTCAATCATAGAACGGCTCAACCAACGCCCGACTACCGACAAAGAAACTGTCCGCCACCAAGCGCAACGGTTGCAGATCCAGGTCGCTGTCCTTGTCGCTGATCAATTGCTGGAAGTGGCGGTAGACCGCTGCGTACTCGCCCTCCTCCGAGACGCTTTGGCGCACGCCGTCGATGCTCAGCACGGCGCCGCCATTGTCCAGGCGCAGGATGCCTTCGACGCAGCGGATTTCGATGCTCCACAGCTCGTCGTGGCCATGGTCGAAGTCGAACTCGGCGCGCACGTCGAGACGACGCGCATCGGACATGTTGATCGAGGCGGCAATCGGCGACTGGCAGTTGCTCGGCACGCGCAGCTCGGCGGCTTCGACAAACAGCGGCAGCGCCAGCAGGTGGGTGACGATCGACAGCGCGTTGATGCCCGGGTCGAAGACGCCGAGGCCGCCCGGCTGCCAGATCCATGCCTGGCCCGGATGCCACTTGCGCACGTCTTCCTTCCAGTCGATCTGCACGCTTTGCAGGGTGCGGCTGGCAAGCCAGTCGCGGGCGGCGGCGATGCCCGGTGCGTAGCGTGAATGCCAGGCGAACAAAGCGCTGACGCCTTGTTCGGCGACTTGATCGACCAGGGCCATGGCCTCGCCCAATGTCGCACAGGGCGGTTTTTCCACGAGCACGTGCTTGCCGGCCGCCAACGCCTGTTGCACCAGCGCGAAGCGCCCTTGTGGCGGCGTGCAGAACGCAATTGCGTCGACAGTCGGGCCGTTTTCGAGCAGTTCGCCCAGCGACTGGAAGTTCTCCACCCCGGCGCAAGGTTTGCCCTGGGTAGCGACCGCCACCAACTGGAACGCCGGGTTGGCGAGGATGGCGGGAACGTGTTGATCCTGGGCGATCTTGCCGTAGCCCACCAGGCCGAGACGAATCGGTTGCATTACAGACTCCTGTTGTTGTTTTGGTCTTTGCAGCGCAGCGGCAAGAGTACGTGTTTCTGCGCCCGCCTCCAATCGTCATACTATTTAAATCAAGTTTAGACGTAAGGCTTATTCGTCATTTCTTCTTACACCTTTTGTCGTCCGATCCCGCACCGCGCGGCGATCGGCAGCCGGCGATCAGCCTCAGTTTGCTATCATGCGGCGCTTTTACGGTTAACCCCTCGCCAGTCCTGCCGACTGGCGGGCTGCAAAAGGCGGTATTAGATGACGGCTTTGTTGACTCGCCGCAAGGTACTTGCGGGAATGGGCGTGCTCGGGCTCGGCCTGCTCGCCGGTTGCGATACCCGTGGCCAACTGTCGTACAAGTACGGCAAGGATCTGAGCGACAAGATTCTCGGACGCACCTTCAAGCTGAAGAATCCCGAAGGCGAAACCATGTCGCTGTCGAGCTTTCGCGGGATGATGCCGATGATCTTCTTCGGCTTCACCCAGTGCCCGGCCGTTTGCCCCACTACCCTGGCCCGCGCCGCACAGATCAAAAAACTGATGGGCCGCGACGGCGACCGTTTGCAAGTGGTGTTCATCACCCTCGACCCTGAGCGCGACACGCCGCAGATCCTCGACGCCTATGTCAAAGCCTTCGACCCGAGCTTCGTCGCGCTGTACGGGACGCTTGAGGAAACCAAGGCCACCGCCAAGGAATTCGACGTGTTCTACGAGAAAGTCCCGGCCGGCGACACCTACACCATCTCCCATACGTCCACCAGCTACGTCTACGACTCGCGTGGTGAGTTGCGCCTGGGCCTGTCCACTTCGCTGACAGCCCAAGAGTGCACGGAAGATTTGCTTACTGTTATGGAGGTCTGCTGATGCATCCCGTTCTGAATCACCTCAAACGCACCGTATGTGCACTGTCCCTGCTCGGCCTGGCCTTTCAGGCGTCGGCGCAGACCAAAGTCGACGATGCCTGGGTCCGTGCCACCGTGCCGACCCAGTCCGCCAGCGGCGCGTTCATGACCGTCACTGCCGACAGCGACAGCAAACTGCTCAGCGTTGCCTCGCCAGTGGCCAAGGACGTTCAGATTCATGAAATGAGCATGAAGAACGATGTGATGACCATGGGCCCGGTGAAGTCGGTTGAGTTGCCTGCCGGCAAAGCCGTGAGCTTCGATCCGAACGGCTACCACGTCATGCTGATGGGCCTGACCGGTCAGTTGAAGGAAGGCGAAAACGTGCCGCTGACCCTGACCGTGGAAAACGCCAAGGGCGAGAAAGAAACCATTGAAGTCAAGGCACCGGTCCGCGCGCTGACCAACATGGGCGGCCACGATCACAGCAAGATGCATTGATCGCTGACTGAAAGACTGTTCGCCTGACAGAAAAACGGGGCGGCCTGATCGATGATCAGGCCGCCCCGTTTTTTATGAAAACGATGCTCTGACGCATGGAAAGCTTGCTTTACATAAGCGAAGATTTCGATGAGGATGTAAAGGGTCTTTTACAGGGAGTTGAACATGAATCGCTATTACCTCGAAATGGGCGCCGCATTGACGCTGTACACGCTCGTGCTGATCGCCTCGGTGGTTGCCAGCCAACATTTTCTGGACGCCCATCTGCTGTTGCGTTCAGCCGTCGCGCTGGCGCCGATGATCCCCGCCGGATTGATGTGCTGGGCTATCGTGCGCAACCTGCGGCGCCTGGATGAAATGCACCTGCGCATCCAGTTTGAAGCGCTGGGCTTTGCCTTCGCCGCTTCCGCGTTACTGACGTTCAGCTATGGCTTTCTCGAAAATATCGGCGCCCCGCACATACCGTGGACCTGCGTATGGCCGGTGATGGCCGCGATGTGGATCCTCGGTCTGCAAATCGCCCGACGTCGCTATCAATGAAAAATCACCTCAAGGCGCTGCGCGCCGAGCGCAAGTGGTCACAGGTCGATCTGGCGGAGCGCTTGAACGTCTCGCGCCAGACCATCAACGCCATCGAAAATGAACGCTACGACCCGAGCCTGCCGCTGGCGTTTCAGATCGCGCGAACGTTTGGATTGGCCATTGAAAGTATTTTCGAGGATCCGGAAGCAGAATCCGATTCGCAAACTGCTGTGAGGGGTGGCAAACAGCCGTAGTTGATTTCGATTCATGCTAAAAACTGTCAACTTTTACAGTGTTGCATCGATGCCATGCGCCCTATCCTGCCTACTCCCGGCAATGATTGCAGGGGTCTCATTGATCAGATGGAGCATTGCAAAGATGACTAGCACAGTAGCCTTTCCTTTTAAGTTCCAAGGGTTGAATGCCGAGAAAACCGAGATTTCGCTATCCAGGATCAGCGACATCGGCGCGCAGATAACGCCGACGGAGCAAATGACCCGTCTCAATCTGAATTTCACTTTTGCCGACGGCAGCAGTCTGAGTACCGATATTGTTCCCAGCGCAAACGTGACAGAAACTTACGGAATCGTTCCCCGCTGGGGTCTGGAGCGCAGCAAAAACAATTCGGTCACCTGTACGTTCCGCTGGTGGCCCGACAACCAAGTTTTCCAGAGCACATTCAAGGTCGTTGCATGATGGTTCGGGACGGCTGTCCGGCAACGGACAGCCACTACTCAGCAGCATGAAGCGTCAACCAAGCTCGGCAGCGTAAGGCCACAGGATCCTGCTGCACTCGCCTCAACTCCCCGCACCACCATGCGCCTCTTCAAAGAAGTAATCCTTCCAGCTCCCCGCCTTGTTCTTCAGCACGCCCAATTCCTGCAATTTTTCGGCATAGATAAACGTGCGTTGCGGTACGACGGTGAAGTCGATTTCCGGGTCTTTGACGATTTGCTCGACCAGGGCCAGCGGCAGTTTCGATTGCTCTACACGAATGTAGGCCTGGGCGGCGGCGGGTTTGTCGGCTTTGATGATGTTCTCGGCTTCGGCCAGTGCGTCGTAGAACGCCTTGTAGGTTTTCGGGTTTTCGTCGTGGAATTTTTCCGTGGTGTAGAGCACGTTGAACGTCGCCGGGCCGCCGAGGATGTCGTAGGAGCTCAGCACTTTATGCACGTTGGGGTTTTGCAGCGCCTGGTACTGGAACGGTGGGCTGGAGAAATGCGAGTTGATTTCCGAGCCACCGGCAATCAGCGCGGCGGTGGCGTCCGGGTGCGGCAGGCTGACCGAAATGTTGTCGAACTTCTTGAACTGGTCGTCACCGAATTGCCTGGCGGTTTCAATCTGCAGAGTGCGCGACTGGAAGCCTACGCCTGCGGCTGGCACGGCGATGCGGTCCTTGTCGCTGAAGTCCTTGAGGGTTTTGATGTTCGGGTTGTTGGTCAGCAGGTAATTGGGCATCGACCCCAGCGCGGCGATGGCTTTGACGTTCTGCTTGCCCTTGGTGCGATCCCACACGGTGAGCATCGGCGGCACGCCGGCCGAGACGACGTCCAGCGCACCGGTGAGCAGCGCCTCGTTCATCGCCGTGGCGCCGGAAATGCTGTTCCAGTCGACCTTGATCTCCAGGCCCTGAGCCTTGCCGTGTTTCTCGATCAATTGTTGATCGCGCACGACGTCGAGAATCAGGTAACCGATGCCGAATTGCTGGGCGATGCTGATTTTGCCCTCGGCCCGGGCGCCGCTGCTGAACAGCGCGCCCGCTGCCAGAGTTGCGGCCAACAGAGTCAGCGCAGAACGTTTGAACGGTGTGGCCATGACAACCTCGCAGCATGGGGGTGGGCTGAAAGGCCTGACTTTATAGCTATAAAAAAAAGAAATTAAATATCCTTATCGCATATCGATAGCACTGAGCGCTTTGACGTCTGCTGCTGGAATTCAGGAGCAGTGGATGGACCTACAACAGTCTGAAACAAAAAACTGCCCCTCCGAAAAACAGCCATACGTCCCACAACCCACGCCCGCTATGGGCACGCGCCGTATCAGCGATCGCCAGCCGCAGGTTTTAAAAGCCGATCAGCCTTTCTGCCCTTGGTATCATCACCCACACTTTTTTGACCCTTTGATGACAAGCAGGCCTTTTTTGTGAGCGCTCTTTTCAACTGGCTGCGGCGGCCGAATGCCCGCCTTCTTTCTCTCATCGCTCTGGTATTGGTCGTGCCGGTGTGCCTGCGGGCGGCGCTGGGCTGGTCGAACCCGCTGGGCTTTTTGTCGGATCTGGCCGTCGGCAGTTTGCTGGTGGTAACGCTGCATCGCCGCGCATGGTGGCTGGCCTTGCCGGTGCTGATGTTCTGGGCGCTGCTGGCGATCGCCACGGCAGAATTGGTCAGCGCCGTCGGCCGCCTGCCGACGCCTTCGGATATTCACTACCTGATCGACCCGCAATTCGTCGAAAACTCCACTGGCGGCGGACTTGCGCACCCTGCCCTGGCCATGGCTTTGCTGGGTGCCCTGGCTTTCTGGCTGCTGACTCAGTTTGTTGCTCGCGGCTTGTCTCGCCCTGCTCTGCCTCGCTCCGTCTGGGCCGCGCCTATTGTGTTGTTCGCCGCCCATTGGGGCGCGCAAAACCTGTGGCCGAATGACGGCGACGCCTGGCGCCTGTACAACCTGCCGCATCAGTTGCTCGCCAGTGAAGTCGCCGACATGCAGATCCAGGCCGAGGAATGGCTCGACGGCGACGTTGAAGAACCCACACCGGCGATGGCCGGGCTCACCGACGTCGATCTCAATGGCCAGAAGCTGCTCGCCGCGCCGGGCCAGGCGCGCAATGTATTGATCATCGCGCTCGAAGGCATCCCCGGCGCCTACATCCGTGCCAACCGTGAGGCGATCGGCAGTCATTATCAGGAAGACCTGATGCCCAACCTCAGCCGCTGGGCCGAGCGCGGCATGAACACCCCGGATTACGTGCTGCACACCCATCAGACCATTCGCGGTCTGTACGCCATGCTCTGCGGTGACTACGACAAGCTCAACAATGGCACGCCCAAAGGCGTGGAAATGCTCACCCTCAACGAACGCAATCAGGCCTGCCTGCCGGCACAATTGCGCGAGCACGGCTTCAGCACGCATTACTTGCAGGGCGCCGGACTGCGCTTCATGGCCAAAGACAAGATCATGCCGCACATCGGTTTCGATGCGACCCATGGTCTGGAATGGTTCAGCAACAGCAACTATCTGGAGTTCCCCTGGGGCAAGGATGACAAGGCGTTCTTCGAAGGTGCGCTGGATTATGTCGGCCAACTGAAGAAGCAAAAACAGCCGTGGATGCTCACGCTGCTGACAGTCGGCACCCACCAGCCCTACTCTGCACCGGAGGATTATCTGCAGCGTTATGAGACGCCCAAGCAGGCTGCCGTCGGTTATCTCGACGATGCGCTGGATCAATTTCTTGCCGGACTTGAGCGCCAGGGCGTTCTCAAGGACACGCTGGTAGTGATCACCTCGGATGAATCCCACGGCATCGACGGCGTGCGGCTGGCCTCCTCGTGGGGTTTCAACCTGACGCTGGCACCGGAGCAGGCGCAACTGCCGCGTCTGAATGCCGGGGTTTATGGCCATGTCGATCTGAGCACCTCGATCCTCGACTATTTTGACCTGCCGGTGCCGTCTGCGCTGAGCGGCCGCTCGCTGTTTCGCGACTACGATTCCGGGCGAGAAATCATGTCGTTCACCAACGGCAAGCTGCGATACCACGACGGTCAGGGCATCTTCTCCGAGTGCGACCTGCCGCGCCGCTGCCGCTACTACCAAAGCACCGGCTTCATCGCCGAAAGCGCTACTTACAAAGGCACCTACAGCGGCCATCCGGCCCGGCAGATCGCCGCGCGCGCCGATGCCCTCGACTTGTCCCTGTTGCGCACACCGCTCAATCATCGCTACCAGTTCGGCGGCAACAACATCATCCCTCTGCAAGCGCAGATCAAGGATGACTGGGCCGACAACCTGATCGGCGCGCAATACCTGGAAATGCCCAAAGGCTCGCACACCCGCGTGCGCCTGACCGTGCGCTCGGTCGATCCGCAGCAGGCGGCGTACATTCAGCTCAAGGCCAAGGAATTTGAACAGGACGTGCAACTGGGCCTGCCTACGGAAATGGTCGCCACGGCGGACCAGCCACTGGAGTTGGACTTCAGCTTTGAAAACCCGCAGCCGCGCAAAGCCTTCTCGTTTCATCTGTTGGGGTATGGCAATGGCGCGGTTGAAGTCAGCGACTTCAGCGTCATCACCGAATTGCCCGGCCAGGAAGACATCCTTGATGACGTTCCTGATGACGAAACCGCGCAATCCAGCTAACCCCTGTAGGCGCTGCCGGAGGCTCGGGCCGCGGTCGGACGATCTTTTGATCTTGCTGTTCAATGAAAAATAAAAGGCAAAAGATCGCAGCCTTCGGCAACACCTACCTGTGCGGTGAAAGAGTTTGCCTATCGGTATCCAATAGTCGGGCTATTAGCCGACTTGCCAACTCGGGTCTAGCCTTACCAGTCCGAAGTCGGCACGAGCCGGCCGCAGACCTGATAGGGATACGAACATGGCAAACGAATCGAAATGCCCGTTCAACCACGCCGCCGGCGGCGGTACGACGAACCGTGACTGGTGGCCGAATCAACTCAATCTGAAAATCCTCAGCCAGCATTCCCCCAAGTCCGATCCGCTGGGCCAGGACTTCGACTACGCCAAGGCCTTCAAAAGCCTCGACTTTCAGGCGCTGAAACAAGACATCAGAGCGCTGATGACTGATTCTCAGGACTGGTGGCCAGCCGACTTTGGCCACTACGGCCCGCTGTTCGTGCGCATGGCCTGGCACAGCGCCGGGACCTATCGCACCGCCGATGGCCGTGGGGGCGCCGGCTCCGGACAGCAACGCTTCGCCCCGCTCAACAGTTGGCCGGACAACGTCAGCCTCGACAAGGCCCGCCGCCTGCTGTGGCCGATCAAGCAAAAATACGGGCGCAATATTTCCTGGGCTGACTTGATCGTGCTTACCGGCAACGTCGCGCTGGAATCCATGGGCTTCAAGACCTTCGGTTTTTCCGGGGGCCGCGCCGATGTCTGGGAACCGGATGAAGACGTGTACTGGGGTTCGGAAACCGAATGGCTGGGTGGCGATAACCGTTACGGCAAGAGCAATGGCCCGGTGCAAGAGCCCGGCGACGGCACGCTGGTGGCTGAGCCCGATTTGCATGGCCGTGAAGAAAGCCGTACCGATCAGGGCGAACGTAATCTGGAAAATCCCCTCGCCGCCGTGCAGATGGGCCTGATCTACGTCAACCCGGAAGGCCCGGAAGGCAACCCGGACCCGGTGGCCTCGGCCAAGGACATTCGCGAAACCTTCGGCCGCATGGCCATGAACGACGAAGAAACCGTGGCGCTGATCGCCGGCGGCCACGCGTTCGGCAAGACCCATGGCGCCGGCCCGGCCGACAATGTCGGCCCAGAGCCGGAAGCGGCCGGTCTGGAGCAACAGGGTCTGGGCTGGAAAAACGCCTTCGGCACCGGTAAAGGCGCCGACACCATCACCAGTGGTCTGGAAGTGACCTGGACCACCACACCAACGCAGTGGAGCAACAACTATCTGGAAAACCTGTTCGGCTTCGAGTGGGAGCTGACCAAAAGCCCGGCGGGCGCCCATCAGTGGCAACCGAAAAACGGCGCGGGTGCAGGCACCGTTCCCCACGCTCACGATCCGAACAAGAAGCTCTCGCCGACCATGCTCACCTCCGATCTGGCGTTGCGCTTCGATCCTGCCTACGAACAAATCTCGCGGCGCTTTCTGGCCAATCCCGATCAGCTCGCCGACGCGTTCGCCCGCGCCTGGTACAAGCTGATCCATCGCGACATGGGTCCGCTCTCCCGCTACCTCGGCCCGGAATTTCCACAAGAGGAATTGCTCTGGCAAGACCCGCTGCCCGACGTGACGCACCCGCTGATCGATGACAGCGACGCCACGGCGCTGAAAAACAAGGTGCTGGCTTCAGGGTTGTCAGTGTCGCAACTTGTCTCGACCGCGTGGGCTGCAGCATCGACCTTCCGCGGCTCGGACAAACGCGGTGGCGCCAACGGCGGACGCTTGCGTCTGGCCCCGCAGAAGTTCTGGCAGGCCAACCAGCCCGAGCAATTGGACAAGGTGCTAAGCACCCTGGAAGGCATTCAGAACGAGTTCAACGGTTCTGCTGCCAATGGCAAGAAGATCTCGCTGGCGGACCTGATCGTCCTGGCCGGTAATGCCGGAGTGGAAAAAGCCGCGCAGAACGCCGGGCATTCAGTGTCGGTGCCGTTTTCACCGGGCCGCGTCGATGCTTCGCAGGAGCAGACCGATGTCGAATCGTTCGGCTTCCTCGAACCGATTGCCGATGGCTTCCGCAATTACAGCAAAGGAAAATACACGGTTGCGGCGGAAACCCTGCTGATCGACAAGGCGCAGTTGCTGACGCTCACGGCACCGGAAATGACCGTGCTGCTGGGTGGTTTGCGGGTATTGAACACCAATGTCGGCCAGACGCGGCATGGCGTGTTCACCGATAAAACCGAAACGCTGAGCAATGACTTCTTCACCCACCTGCTGGACATGGGAGTTGAGTGGACCCCAACGTCACGGGATGCCGATGAGTTTGAAGGCCGTGACCGCAAGACCGGGGCGCCAAAGTGGACGGCGACTCGGGTGGATCTGGTGTTCGGCTCGAATGCGCAATTGCGCGCGTTGGCCGAGGTGTACGCCAGTTCCGACGCGAAGGCGCAGTTCGTCAACGATTTCGTCAAGGCATGGACGAAGGTGATGAATCTGGATCGGTTTGATCTGCGTAAATAGCTGTTTGTTGTACCAATAAAAATGCCGCTCGTTGAGCGGCATTTTTTGTTGATCGTTCCCACGCGCAGCAAAGGAATGCAGCAAGGGACGCTCTGCGTCCCAAAGCCGACGCAGAGCGTCGAGAGAGTCATTCCCACGCAGAGCATGGGAACGATCAATTAAACGCCCCAAACATCTAATCGGCGTTAAGCCAGGCTCTTGCTCACCACTTCATAGACGTCACTGGACAGCGACCCGGACGCCAGAATGCGTTCCAGCTCAGCCTTCATCAGAGCCTGGCGCGCGCTGTCGTATTTGCGCCAGCGAGTCAGTGGGGCCAGTTGGCGCGAGGCGATCTGTGGGTTGAAGCCGTTCAGTTCGATCACCAGATCGGCAAGGAAGCGATAACCGGAACCGTCCGCCGCGTGGAAGTTGATCAGGTTCTGCCCGGCGAACGCGCCGATCAATGCCCGCACCTTGTTCGGGTTCTTGATGTTGAACGCCGGGTGCTGCATCAACGCCTTCACCCGCTCCAAACCGCCCGGCAAGGTGCTGCCGGCCTGCACGCTGAACCACTGATCCATGACCAGCGGATTGTCCTTGAAGTGCTCGGCGAAGCTGGCCAGGGCGAGGGCCTTCTGTTCTTCGAACGGCGAGTTGACCAGCACCGCCAGCGCAGTCAGGCGCTCGGTCATGTTGTCGGCGGTCTCGAACTGCTCCAGCGCCGCCGCCAGCACTTCCGGCTTGCCGCTGAGCATCAGGTACGACAGGGCAATGTTCTGCAAGGCGCGACGAGCGAAGTGCTCTGCCTCGGCGACGTACGGAGTCTTTTTCGACAGATCGCGATTGGCCTGATAACGCAGCCACAGCGCTTCGAACAAGCCTTCGGCGAGTTGCTTGCGGGCGAACTCGCGAGCGACATGAATCGCCTCGACGTCAGTCACTTCGCTGATCTCGGTGAGATAGGCCTCACCCGGCAGCGAGAGCATTTCGGCAACCATCGCCTGATCCAGCGACTCGTCGGACAGCACCGTGCGCAGCGCCGACACCAAACGCGGATCGAGCTTCAGGCTCTCGCCTTTCTGATGTTGGCCGATCAACTCTTGAAGCACTTGCACCGACAATTGCTGACCGGCATCCCAGCGATTGAAACCGTCGCTGTCGTGCTGCATCAGGAACATCAGTTGATCGCGGTTGTACGGGAAGCTCAATTTCACTGGCGCCGAGAAGCCGCGCAGCAGCGACGGCAAAGGCTGTTCGTTGATGTCGACGAAAGTGAAGGTCTGCTCGGCTTCGGTCACCGAGATCACTCGGGTGGTACCTTGTGCCGAGGCTTCGCCAGCCAGACGCAGGGCGATTTCATTGCCCTGGCTGTCGAGCAGGCCGAGCTCGACCGGAATCACGAACGGCAGTTTTTCTACCTTGTCCGGGGTCGGCGGGCAGCTCTGGCGGAAGGTCAGGCTGTAGGTTTTCGCCGCAGCGTCGTAGGACTCGCTGACGGCCAGACGCGGTGTGCCGGCCTGGCTGTACCAGCGCTTGAACTGGCTGAGATCAACGCCATTGGCATCTTCCATGGCCTTGACGAAGTCGTCGCAGGTCACGGCCTGGCCGTCGTGGCGCTCGAAGTACAGATCGCTGCCCTTGCGGAAGCCTTCTGCGCCCAGCAGGGTGTGGATCATGCCGACCACTTCCGAGCCCTTTTCGTACACGGTCAGTGTGTAGAAGTTGGAAATCTCGATGAAGCTGTCCGGACGCACGGCGTGGGCCATCGGCCCGGCATCTTCGGCGAACTGGTGGGTACGCAGGTACGCCACGTCCTGAATGCGCTTGACCGTCGCCGAGTTCATGTCCGATGAGAAACCGGCATCGCGGAACACCGTGAAACCTTCCTTGAGCGACAGCTGGAACCAGTCGCGGCAGGTCACGCGGTTGCCCGACCAGTTGTGGAAGTATTCATGGGCGACGATCGCCTCGACCCGCTGGTGCGCGGCGTCGGTGGCGGTTTCGGCGCGGGCCAGCACGGCGCTGGAGTTGAAGATGTTGAGGCCCTTGTTCTCCATCGCGCCCATGTTGAAATCGTTGACGGCGACGATCATGAAGATGTCCAGATCGTACTCGCGACCGTAGACCTCTTCGTCCCAGCGCATGGACTTCTTCAGGCTGTTCATCGCGTGCTGGCACTTGTCGATGTTTTCCGGCTCGACATAAATGCGCAGCGCGACAGTGCGCTGGCTCATGGTGGTGAAGGTGTCTTCGACGCACCACAGATCACCGGCGACCAGCGCAAACAGGTACGCCGGTTTCTTGAACGGGTCTTCCCAGGTCGCCCAGTGCCGGCCGTCTTCGCCGGGGCCGGAAGCGATCGGGTTACCGTTGGAGAGCAACACCGGGTAGCTGTGCTGTTCGGCCACGACGGTGGTGGTGAACTTGCTCATCACGTCCGGGCGGTCGAGGTAATAGGTGATCTTGCGAAAGCCTTCGGCTTCGCACTGGGTGCAGAACATCGTGCCGGACTTGTACAGGCCTTCCAGCGCGGTATTGGTTTCCGGATGGATGCGCACGCTGGTGTCGAGGGTGAAGGTTTCACTGGTCGGCTGCAGGGTCAGGTGACTGTCCGAGACTTGATAGTCAGCGGCGGTCAGCTCCTGATCCGCCAGCGTCACCGACAGCAGCTCAAGTTGCTGGCCGTCGAGCACCAGCGGCGGCAGTCCGGCGCCACGTTCAGGGTTACGGCGCATCACCAGTTGCGCGTGAACCAGGCTGTGGTCCTCGAACAACTCGAAGGTCAGGTGCGTTTCGTCAATCAGGTACTCGGGCGCCTGATAGTCCTTGAGGTAAATCATCTTCGGTTGTTCGGTGCGCATGCTGGAATCCTTATTGATGCACGGCGAGCTGGTAAGCCGTGTATTTACGAATGTTGATCACGCCGGTGTCGAAGATCAGGTACTGACCCTTGATCCCCAGCAGCGTGCCTTCGGCAATCGGGTTCTTGTCCAGGTTGAAGCTGACGATTTTCGCCGGGTATTGCTCGACGGGATAGCGGATTTCCAGCGGTTCGACATCGGCAATCGTCTGAATCGCCTGTAGGCCGAATCGCTCCTGCAACCCTTGCAGGCCCTCAGCGCAGCTTTCGAACAACTGATCGCGCACCTGCGCCAGATCCACCGCCGCCGCATCGCCCTTGAGCAGTGCGCGCCAGTTGGTCTTGTCCGCCACCTGACTGCGGAACAAGTCTTCGACAAAGCCCGATTGCTGCCGTGTCGACACGCGCATGATCGGCAGCGCCTGACTCGCGCCCTGATCGAGCCAGCGGGTCGGCAACTGCGTGGCACGGGTGATGCCGACCTTGATCCCCGACGAGTTGGCCAGGTAGACCACATGGTCGGTCATGCAGAACTGCTGGCCCCACACCGGATCGCGGCAGGTGCCGGCGTCGAAGTGGCAGCGCTCCGGGCTCATGATGCACAGGTCGCACTGCGCCAGTTTGGTCATGCACGGGTAGCAATAACCCTGACTGAAACTGGTTTTGGTCTTGCGCCCGCAATGGGTGCAGTGGATCGCCCCCAGGAATTCCAGACGCAACGTGCTGCCGATCAACGGATTGACCGGCACCTCGACGTCATCCAGACGAAACGCGTACTGCACGTTCGGCCCGTCCAGACGCGCCGACATTTTACTGATTGCACCGCGGCCAATCTCGATCAATGGATGGCATCCGACTTGAACAGGATGTTCGGCACTTCGATCGACTTCGACGCACACTCTTGCGGGCCCATGTAGCCAGTACGCTGGTCTTCCGGCAGGTTCTGGATTTCCCAGGCAATCATCGCCTGCAACGACAGCTCGCGCTGTTCGGCAGTGAGTTTGTTGCCGTCGGACCATTTGCCGATTTCCACGGCCAGTTTCAGGCTTTCGTAGATGTCCGGGGTGATGGTGCTGATCATGTCGTTGAAAGAGGACATCAGGGTCTCCGTGCTCTTTACTGAAACAAAAAATGTTAGACGGCCAGTTTACGGCGGTTATACAAACCGCCCAACAAACCGGTGAAGCATCCGATGAGTAACCCGCTCAGGTGCGCGGCGTTGGCGATCTGGCCGAAACCGATCAGCGAAATCAGCCCGGACATGCACACCACCAGCCACACCAGCATCATCACCAGCACGCCGCGCGGCAAACGATAGGCCGGGTTCGGCGCCAGCAACTGGAAAATCCAGCAATGCCCGAGCAAGCCGTAAAGCACGCCGGACAGCCCACCAAACAGGCTCGGGCCGCTCCAGACGAACTGCGCGTAGTTGGACACCAGACTGAACAGCAGCGTCAGGCCGATCAGGTTGATGCTGCCCTGGCGCGACTCGATGCGCCGCCCCAGCTCCCAGTACCACATGCCGTTCATGGCCAGATGGAGGATGCCGAAGTGGATCAGCATCGGCGTGACCAGCCGCCACCACTGCCCCGCCGCCAGACTGTCGGCCAGCGGCGTGAAGTGGATGTACTCGCCGATCACGCGAAAATCGAGGAAGGTCAGCCAGCGCAGGGTCTCGAGATTTTCACCGAGAAAGGTCAGACCGCCGACAATCAGGCTCAACAGCAGAATCAATCCGGTGGCCCTGGCGTGTTTCAGCTGCTCGGCGAAGCTCGGGCGCTTGAAGGTCTGGCCCACGGGAATGTCCAGTTGCTGATCCGGGTCGCCGGCCGGGAAGCGCTCGTACAAGGAACGCACGTCCTCGCTGATTTCCTCCGGCGCCCACAACACCTGTTCGCCCGCCTCTTCGCTGACCCGATGGGGCACTTGCATGCGTTGCAGCAGTTTGACAAAACCGCTCAAATCCACCGCCAACGGCAGGCGCAATACCGCTACCGCACTCATTGCAGGACCTCCGGCCGCTCGACATCGACCCAGACGAATTTTTGCGGATCCAGGCGCGTTTCCTCGTCCAGACGATAGGCCACCAGTTTGCCGTAGAGCACCGCACTGTAATCCAGGCACGCGAGGTTCGGGCGGATCGGCGCCGGTTTGCCGCTGCGCCAGTAGTGGCCGACGAACAGCAACGGCTCGTCGACGCCATAGCGCAGCAGGGAATTCTTTTCGGTTGAAGTCAGCGGCGTCTGCGCGACAGGTTCCGGCAGTGCATCGGGCTGGAAGACGATGTCGCCGTAGGTTTTCGGATCGTCTTCCCAGAACTTGGTGCGGAAGAACGAACGCACCAGACCGTCGCCGCTGGTCATGGTCAAGCCACCGGGCAGGCGCATGTCGGTGCCGCGCAGCAAGCGGTCGAACACGGTGCAGGCGAAGCTGCCGGGCACCGCCGAGGCCTGGAGGAAATGCTCATCGACGCAGCCATTGGGGAACAACGCCCGCAGCGGCTCGATCAGACCGGCGTCCCAGCACGCATGGACGACGCGGAAGCGCCGGGCATCGACGAACAGCGGCAGCTCGTAGAACCATTGCTGGAAGTCATGCCAGTCGCCGGGATGGTCTTCAAATTGAGTCAGGGTTTCCTGCAACAGCCGCGCATGGCGTTTGGTGTGTTCGCGCACGAACTGCTTGCCGCTGCCCGGTGGCGCCGGGGTGACCCAGCCGAGCGCATTGAATTCATGGTTGCCCATGATGCACAGCGCCTGCCCTGCTTCGACCATGTCGTGGACGATGTGCAGCGCCTCGCGAATGCGCGGGCCACGGTCGATGATGTCGCCGACGAACACCGCCATGCGTGACGGATGCCGCCAGACCCCGCCCTGCTTGTGATAACCGAGACGGTCCAGCAAGTGTTCGAGGGTCATGGCGCATCCGTGCACGTCACCGATCAGGTCGTAACTGCGCGCGGGATCGAGCATCAGTCGCCTCCGCCCCCCAGCTTGCTGCCCCAGCCAAGCTTGGTGCGGCACACCTCGTAGTAATTGTGATCGAGCGGATGAATCAGGCGCAGCTTCTGTGCCTTTTTGCTCACGGTAATGGTGTCGCCCGGTGCGCAGGTGAAGTGGTTCTGGCCGTCGCAGGAGACCTGCGGGTAGATCTGCATATCTTTGGACACGACGATTTTCAGCTCACTGTTGCCATCGACCACGATCGGCCGTCCCGACAAGGTATGGGGGTACATCGGCACAATCACAATAGCGTCGAGCTTGGGATGCATGATCGGCCCGCCGGCAGACAAGGCGTAGGCAGTGGAGCCGGTGGGCGTGGCGACGATCAGGCCGTCGGCCTTCTGGCTGCAGACAAACTGGCCGTCGATGTACAGCTCGAATTCGATCATCCGCGTCGATTTGCCCGGGTGCAGCACCACGTCGTTGAGCGCATCGCCCTGGCCGATGGCCTCGCCATGGCGACGCACTTCGGCTTGCAGCAGGAAGCGGTTTTCCACCAGATAGTGGCCGTCGAGCACTTCGGCGACCTTGATTTCCAACTCGTCCGGGCGAATATCGGTGAGGAAGCCGAGGCTGCCACGGTTGATGCCGAGCACCGGAATATTGTGTTTGGCCAGCGCCCGCGCGGCGCCGAGCAGGCTGCCGTCACCGCCGACGACGATGACCATGTCGCAGACTTCGCCGAGCATCTTGCGCGACGAAGTTTGCAGGCCGTGGCCGGGCAGGACTTCAGCGATGGTGTCTTCGAGGATCACATGCAGGTGACGGTCGAGCAGAAAGCGTTTCAGTCGGCGGACGGTATCCAGCACCTGGGAGCTGCCCAGGCGACCGATGATGCCGATATTACGAAATTGCTCCATGGGACCTCTGCGGACAATCGAAAACGCGAAAACCCGATTATGGGCGAAAGCGCCAGATAGACAAAATCCTTTCAGCCTCAAGGGTGCGCTCAGGTTTAAGGCTATGCTCGCAAGATGATCCTGTTTCCCGACTTGTTGCAGTTGCCCCATCAGTTACGCCATCCCGAAGTGCGGGACCTGGCGTGGGTGATCCTCGCGCCGCCGATGCTCGCCGCTACACCGTGGCCGCAGCGCCATCCGCTCGCCGGCAGCGACTGGGTGCACGACCCGCAGCGTCTCGAACACTGGCTGCGCCAGCTCGACCACGACAGTTACGGCCTGCTGCAATGGCTGGCGCAGGCGCGCACCCGCCGTCTGGGCCTGTATTACGAGCGCCTGTGGCAGTTCGCCGTCTCGCATGCGCCGGGCATCGAACTGATCGCCGCCAACCTGCCAATCCGCCGCGCCGGGCACACCCTCGGCGAGCTGGACATGCTGCTGCGTGACCGCGACGGCGTGCATCATCTGGAACTGGCGATCAAGCTCTACCTTGGCCCGCAGGATGGCAATGGCCGCGATCCCGCGCAGTGGCTGGGGCCGGGTTGTCATGATCGGCTGGATCGCAAACTGGCGCATCTGGCCGAGCATCAATTGCCGATCTCGGCGCGCCCGGAAAGCCGCGAAGTGCTCGCGGCGCTGGATATCGAAACCTTCAGCGCGCAGCTGTGGCTGGGCGGTTATCTGCTGTATCCGTGGCCCGGGCAGGCCGAGTCACCGCACGGCGCGCATCCGCAACATTTGCGTGGCAGTTGGCTGCATCAGAAGGACTGGCCGGCGTTTGTCGCCCAACGCCCGCCGGGCCGCTGGCAACCCCTGCCCCGCCACGCCTGGCTGGCGCCGGCGCATTACCCGGCGGATCAGGTCTGGGCGGACGAACATCTGCGCTTGTGGCTGGAAGACCTGCCAGCACTGGCCCCGGCGCAGTTGATGGTGCGCCTGACCGAGAATGCCTTGGGCGAATGGGAAGAGGCGGAGCGGTTGTTTCTGGTGGCGGATCTTTGGCCGAATGTGCCGGGGCAAACCTGAGATTTGTGGTGCCTGAACTGGCCCAATCGCTGGCAAGCCAGCTCCCACAGGTTTCGCGGTGAATACAAATCCTGTGGGAGCTGGCTTGCCAGCGATCGGGCCCACCCGGGTCTACAGCGAAAGCCGCACCGCCAGCGCCGCCAACGTCACCAGCAACACCGGCACCGTCAGCACAATCCCGACGCGGAAGTAATAGCCCCAGCCGATGTGAATGCCCTTGCGCTCCAGCACATGCAACCACAACAAGGTCGCCAGACTGCCGATCGGAGTGATCTTCGGCCCAAGGTCGCTACCGATGACGTTGGCGTAGATCATCGCTTCTTTGATCACGCCGCTGGCCTGACTGGCGTCAATCGACAGCAAGCCGATCAGTACGGTTGGCAAGTTGTTCATGATCGACGACAGCAGCGCCGTCAGCACCCCGGTGCCCATGGCCGCGCCCCACACGCCGTGGCCGGCGAACACATCCAGCCATCCGGCGAGGTAACCGGTGAGCCCGGCGTTGCGCAGGCCGTACACCACCAGGTACATGCCCAGCGAGAAAATCACGATCTGCCACGGCGCTTCTTTCATAACCTTGCGCGTGGAGATTTTGTGACCGCGCGCAGCGATGCCCAGCAGCAGCGCGGCGCACACGGCAGAAATCGCGCTGATTGGAATGCCCAGCGGTTCCAGAGCGAAGCAGCCAATCAACAGGATCACCAGCACCGCCCAACCGGCATAGAACGTCGCCTTGTCGTGGATCGCGGTTTGCGGGTTTTCCAGTTGTGCAGGATCGTACGCCGCCGGGATGTCACGACGGAAAAACCACAGCAACATGCCCAGCGTCGCCGCCACGCTGACGAAGTTCACCGGCACCATCACCGCGGCATAGCGGTTGAAGCCGATGTGGAAGAAGTCCGCCGAAACGATGTTGACCAGGTTCGACACCACCAGCGGCAGGCTCGCCGTATCGGCGATAAACCCGGCGCCCATGACGAATGCCAGCGTCGCCGCCGGTGAAAAGCGCAACGCCAACAGCATCGAAATCACGATCGGCGTGAGAATCAGCGCCGCGCCGTCATTGGCGAACAACGCCGAGACCAGCGCACCGAGCAGCACCATGAAGGCAAACAGTTTGCGCCCACTGCCCCGCCCCCAACGCGCCACGTGCAGCGCTGCCCAATTGAAAAAGCCAGCCTCGTCGAGCAACAGGCTGATGATGATCAGCGCCACGAAGGTGCCGGTGGCGTTCCAGATGATCTGCCAGACCAGCGTGATATCCGTGAGGTGGACGACGCCGAAAATCAACGCCAGCACGGCGCCCAACGTTGCACTCCAGCCGACGCCTAGACCTTTGGGTTGCCAGATGACGAGGGTGATGGTCAGCAGGAAAATCAGTGACGCAGCGAGCATTCGCAGGAGCCTTCAAATAGCGAAACGGGTGGAAATCGAACGAATGTGGGAGCGAGCCTGCTCGCGAAAGCGGTGTGTCAGACGTGAAATTGTTATCTGACAGTCCGCCTTCGCGAGCAGGCTCGCTCCCACAGTGAGTTTCGGTAAGTTTATTTCTTGTGTTGCTCGACGAACTGGCCGTACGCATCGATGAATTTCTGCAGGAACGGCTTCACCGAGTCGCTCAGCTTGCCCGCTTCATCAAACGCGTTGCCCGCACCGCCCAGATACGCTTCCGGCTGTTGCAGGCAGTGAATATCGAGAAAAACGAAGGTCTGACGCAGGTGCTGGTTGGCGCCGAAGCCACCAATGGCGCCTGGCGATACGCTGATCACCGCACCGGGTTTGCCGCTCCAAGCGCTCTGGCCATAAGGGCGCGAACCGACGTCGATGGCGTTCTTCAACGGTGCCGGGATCGAGCGGTTGTACTCGGGGGTGACAAACAGCACCGCGTCGGATGACGCCACTTTCTGACGGAAAGTGCTGTAGGCTGCCGGCGGAGAAGCGCCGTCGATGTCTTCGTTGTACAGCGGCAGCTCACCGATTTCGACAATCTCGAGCTTGAGATTGGCCGGCGCCAGTTCGGCGAGGGCCAGTGCGACTTTGCGATTGATCGATGCTTTGCGCAGGCTACCGACCACTACAGCGACGTTGTAGACATTGCTCATGGATGACTCTCGATGGTCCGTGGGAAGAGTCGCTAGTTATAGATGATCCAGTGACGCTTTCACCAGTGGTCATTGGTTTTTCCTGCGCGGCGAATATTTTTTTCCTGTAGGAAAACTTACCGAGCTTGGTGACGGTCTACAAAGCCGCAAATCAAGCGTTTTATCTCCAGAGGTTCTAAGCAGATGGCAGCAGTACTCGTCGGTCAGTTTCATGCAAGAGATGCGGAAGGCCGCGTTTATTCCGTGCATGAATTCCAGGAATCGAACCCGTCTGCAGACGGATCCACTGGCTCGGAGCCCATTTACAGACTGGCTATTGGCGATCGGGTCAATAAGGTCAGTGACAGCGAGTTTCTCCTGGTTCAATCAGGCATTACCCTGATTCGCGAACCTGAGCCAACCGTCGCTCAATAACCCAGCGTTATGAGCAGAAGTCATGCGAGCGGACTTGGGGTAGGATTCAGCGTCTGACCCCACCTGCTGAACATGGACTTCACGCATGCGTTTACGCCACATCGAAGTGATTCAGGCGCTCTTGCAGACCGGTCACCTGGGCACCGCCGCCGAATGGCTGCAATTGCCGGTGACCGAGGTCGAAGAGCGCTTGCGCGAAGCCGAGAGTCAGCTGGGGTTCATGCTGTTTGCCAGCGTTCGCGGGCGCCTGCAATCGACCCCCGAAGCGCGCGCTTTGCAGGTGGAAATCGCACACGTTTACGAGGCGCTTGAGCCGGTGCAGCGTCTGGCCAGCAGCCTCAAGCAATACCTCGCACCACCCCTGCGCATCATCGGCACCCCGCCGCTGGCCCAGCAATTGCTGCCACAAAGCCTTGCGACTCTGCGTCGGCGCTTGCCGGACGCACCGTGCAGCCTGCTCAGCGCGCCGACTCGCGACATCGTCCGCAGCCTGTTACTGCGCGAAAGCGATCTGGGCCTGAGCCTGCGCGATCCCGAACACCCCGATATCCACTGCCAGCCGCTGGCCCAGGGCAAGCTGCAATTGCTCGCGCCGCACGGCTGGCTGCAACCCAAGCAGAAATACATTTCCCTCGCGGATCTGGCCGGTCAGGCCATGGTCGGTCTCGAAGGTCAGGATCCGCTGAGCCCGGCACTGGAAAACAAACTCCAGGCCCTGCGCCCGGCGCCAAGCATCCAGACCCGCGTGCAGACCCATCAGATGATGCGCAGCATGGTCGAGGCCGGCGAAGGCCTGGCGATCGTCGACCCCTTCACCGCGGTGGGCGCCCGCGCCGGTGGGCTTGACGTCTGCCCGCTCTCACCGGCTGTGCCGATCAACCTCTACGCCCTGACCTTCAAACATGCCACGCCGTCGGCGGCGATTCAGACACTGCTGACCATCGTCACGGAACAAGCCGAGGCGATGTTGTCGAGCTGAGTGGTTTTTCCAGCGGATTATCGAACAGGCGATACCAGAACAACGCGACTTCAGCGGTATGCGGATCGATGCCGCGATAGCGCAACTGGTCGATGCCGCCGATCACATAACCGCAGCGCTCATACAGCCGACAGGCGCCGAGATTGTTGTTCTGGGTTTCGAGCATGATGCCCGGCAGCTTCTTCTTGCGACTCCAGAACTGCGCGACATCGAGCAACGCCTTGGCCACGCCGTGGCGACGGGCCGGGGCATGCACCGCCAGTTCATCGATGTGGGCAAAGCCGTTCCAGTTGGTGCTGATCACCAGGTGACCGACCGGCTCGTCGTCCAGGTACGCCATGAAAATCGCACTGTCGGGCGCGTTGTGAAAGGCGCTGAATTCTTCCGGATCGATGCCGTAGCACTTGCGGTACGGCACGATTGGCGTCACCGGCCATTGCTCGACCGGTTTGCCGATCACGGCAGCGCCGTAGGCCGCGACCTCGAAACTGAAGTCGCTGCCCCAGATATACGGCGCAAAACCTTCGTCGGCGACCCGCACCGACAACCCTGGGTATTTCGGATTCATGACCGGTTGCATACTGGGAAAAGTCCTCATTCCTTGACGCAGCCGACAGTGTCGACCTTGCTGTCGCGATGGATGATTGCCAGCGCAAATTTCAACTCTTTGTACATGGGGCTCAGTGTCCTGAGGCGGCAGATTTGCACCTGACCAGTGCACTCAGGGTAGAGGGTTGCGACGAATGTGGCGAGAGTGGCCACTTGGCTCCATGTCGCCAAACGCAAAAAATCGCTGCCTTGCTGGTCCCCACTATGGAATGCAATCCCGGTAAGAGCTGCCGAAGGCTGCGATCTTTTGATCTTCGGTTTTTTCAGGCCTGCGCATCAGCCTCGGCAATCTGCGTCCACAACGCCGGCGCACCCGCCGATTTGGCGATGATTTCCAGCCGCACCAGATGCGCCGCCAGTTCTTCTTCGGTCGCCCGGATGATGCGTGCTGGCTGGCGATCGACCGGCAGGCGGCGGATTTCGGTAGCCGAGTTGTCGGCGCCCTCGCCCGTGCCATTGCCGTCGGACGCGTTGCCAGCCAGCGACAGGCTGGTCTGGCCGCCGGTCATGGTCAGGTAGACGTCGGCGAGAATCTCCGAGTCGAGCAAGGCGCCGTGCAGTTCACGGCCGGAGTTGTCGACGCCGTAACGTTTGCACAACGCGTCGAGGCTGTTGCGCTGCCCCGGGTGACGTTCCCGGGCCATCATCAGGGTATCGAGGATGGTGCAATGCTGGGTGATATCGGCGCGATCGTGCTGGCCCATCAAGGCGAATTCGTTGTTGATGAAGCCAACGTCGAACGCCGCGTTGTGAATGATCAGCTGTGCGCCCTGGATGAACTCGAAGAACTCGTCGGCGACTTCGGCAAAGCGCGGCTTGCCAACGAGGAATTCGTTGGTAATACCGTGCACACCGATCGCACCCTCGTCGCTCTCGCGATCCGGTTGCAGATAAACGTGAAAATGCCGGCCCGTCAGGCGCCGACCGATCAGTTCGACGCAACCGATTTCAATGATCCGGTGACCATCGGTCACCGGCATGCCGGTGGTTTCGGTATCGAGTACAACGGATCTGGTGGCCATCAGTGCTCAGCTCTCAACGGGTCAATCGGGCAAAGGCGCGGATGTTAACACGCTCGGCGGGGTGTTTCAGTCAGACCGTGGCGGGTCCTTCGCGAGCAGGCTCGCTACCACATTGGAATGCATTCCAATTCAAGGCCTGGAATACATTTCCCTGTGGGAGCGAGCCTGCTCGCGAACGGCCACGCCACGGTTAGAAGCGAAATCAGCTCTGCTTGTAACCACGCACTTCGTCAACGCCGCGATTGGCCAGTTGGTCCGCCCGCTCGTTACCATGATGGCCAATGTGCCCGCGCACCCATTTCCAGGTGACTTTGTGGCGGTTGACCTGCTCGTCCAGCTCTTTCCACAGATCGGCATTCTTCACCGGCTCTTTCGCAGCCGTTTTCCAGCCGCGCTTCTTCCAGTTGGCCATCCACTCGTTGATGCCTTTCATCACGTATTGCGAGTCGGTGACCAGCAGCACTTCGCATGGGCGTTTGAGCGCTTCGAGGCCACGAATCGCGCCGAGCAGCTCCATGCGGTTGTTGGTGGTGTTGGCCTCGCCGCCCCACAGTTCCTTTTCGACGCCCTTGCACACCAGCAGCGCGCCCCAGCCGCCGGGGCCGGGATTACCCTTGCAGGCGCCGTCGGTGAACAGTTCTACGGTGTCGACGCTTTCCACGCTTTCGCTCATGCCAGTCTTTCCAGAAAAATGCCTGTCCTGCCAATCACGGATCGACAATGACCGCGGCCGGGACAAGCCCGGCCACAAATAAAAGAGGGTTTACGGTTCGATGCGGCGGCGGTTGACCTTGGCCATCGGCAGCGGAATCAGCTTGCCCATCGGCTCGCGGCGTTCCTGGCGCAATGGCCGCAGCCCCACCACGATCTTGCGCGCCACCAGCAGATAGAAGCCACCGCCGGACAGCTGCCAGTCACCGGCCTTGCGTTCCCAGCCGGCCAGGCGGTGCTGCCACTTGGGCGACGCGAGCGGCGGACGATAGCACCCGAAGCGGCGTTTCTCCAGCGCGAAGCCCAGCAGATTGAGCCAGTCGGCGACCCGCGACGGCGAGATGCAGCGCGCCTTGCGCAGGGCATCATTGGCGAAGAAATGCCGCAGCCCCCAAGTGCTCCAGGGGTTGATGCCGATGATCAGCAGATGCCCGCCGGGGCGCACGCTGCTCGCCGCTTCACGCAGCAAACCGTGGGGCGACAGGCAGAAATCCAGGCCATGCTGCATCACCACCACGTCGGCGGCGTGCTCGCTCAACGGCCAGGCCTGCTCTTCGCAGACGATCTCGACCCCGGGCAACGGCGCGCCAAGACGCACGTTACGCTGCACCTGCGGCGCGGCCGGCGGGGTTTCGGCGGACGGGCCGTAATGCACAAGATAACCGCCGAAGAACCGGCCGAGCTCGTCGTCGAGCATGCGCCGCTCTTCATCCAGCAGAAATTGCCCGAGCGGCCCCGACAGCCATTCGCGGGCGGCGCTGATCAATGCCAGCCAGTCGGGATCGGCCTGAGCGAACGCTTTATCGGTCATGTCATTCTCCAACGCGCCAGGAACTACTAAGATGCGCCAATGTTTTCCGCTTGGCGAATTCCGACGATGATACAGATCAGTGCCCTGCCCGCGTTCACCGACAACTACATCTGGTTGTTACAGGATCATCAGACCCAGCGCTGTGCGGTGGTCGATCCGGGCGACGCCGCCCCGGTGCAGGCGTGGCTCGATGCGCATCCGGGCTGGGTGCTCAGCGATATTCTGATCACTCACCATCACCATGACCATGTCGGCGGCGTCGAGCGCCTGAAAGCCGCGACCGGTGCCAAAGTCTACGGCCCGGCCAGCGAAAGCATTCCGGCGCGTGACATAGCGCTCAAGGACAACGACAGCGTCAGCGTGCTCGGCTGGGACTTCGACGTCTATGCGGTGCCCGGTCACACCCTGGGGCACATCGCCTATTACCACCATGGCCTGTTGTTCTGCGGCGACACCCTGTTCGCCGCCGGTTGCGGCCGGTTGTTCGAAGGCACGCCCGAGCAGATGTACCACTCGCTCAGCCGTCTCGCGGCCCTGCCGGAAGATACGCTGGTGTACTGCACCCACGAATACACCTTGAGCAATCTGAAATTTGCCGCCGCCGTCGAGCCGGGCAACCCGGACATTGCCGCCCGTCTGGAAAAGGTCACCCAGCAACGGCAGAACGGCGTGATGACATTGCCGTCGACTTTAGCCCTGGAAAAGCTCACCAATCCGTTTTTACGCACTTCTGAAACATTGGTTACACAAAAAGTGGACGAACGGGAAGGCGTTCAAAACCGGGAGCCGAGCGAGGTATTTGCGGCTCTGCGGGCATGGAAAGACAAGTTCTAACAAGCGCGCCGGCCGGGACAAAAATTCTCAATGGTTGACCGCAGGGGGTGCGCTTTCTAGAATCGCCCGACATTTTTGCCCGGAACTTACTTCCAGCCAATGTCGTCATCCATACGTAAGTCCGTCAATTCAGATGCTTTGACCCGCCTGGCGCAAGCCATCGCGGTGGCTGTGTCCGCCACGCTGGCGGGTTGCTCCAGCCACGCTCCGCAGACTGAAGCGACGCACACGCCGAACATTGCTGCGCGAGCCAAGCAGAAGCCGATCTGGCTGACCGAGAAGCCCACTCCCGTGGCGCCCCAGGACATCTGGGAACGCATGCGTCAGGGCTTCCAGTTGCAGGAAGGCCTTGGCGTCAATCCGCGCATCGAGCAACAGCGCCTGTGGTTCGCCAGTAATCCCTCTTTTCTCGAGAATGCCGGCGAACGCGGCAGCCTCTACATTCATTACATTGTCGAACGCCTCGAAGAGCGCAACATGCCGCTGGAACTGGCCCTGCTGCCGGTGATCGAGAGCGCGTACAACCCGATGGCCTATTCCCGCGCCGATGCGGTGGGCCTGTGGCAATTCATTCCGTCCACCGGGCGCTACTTCAACCTGCGCCAGACGCGTTTCTACGACGGTCGTCGCGACATCACCGCTTCGACCACGGCAGCGATGGATTACCTGACTCGCCTGCACGACATGTTCAACGGCGACTGGCTGCTGGCTCTGGCGGCCTACAACGCCGGTGAAGGCACCGTCAGCCGCGCGATCGAGCGCAACGAAAAGCTCGGCCTGCCCACCGACTACTGGAACCTGCCACTGCCGGCGGAAACCCAGGCCTATGTGCCGAAGTTGCTGGCGCTGTCGCAAGTGGTGCTGGCACCGGAAGCCTACGGCGTCAACCTCAATCCAATCGCCAACGAGCCGTACTTCCAGGTCGTCGAAATCAACCAGCGCATGGACCTGTCCAAGGTCGCTGCGGTGGCGAACATCGATGAAGACGAACTGTTCCAGCTCAATCCGGCGTTCAAACAGCGCACTACCATCGACGGCCCGCAGCATCTGCTGGTGCCGACGTCCAAGGCGCAACTGCTGACCGCGAGTCTGCAGACCATGCGCCCGGACGAACTGATCAGCCCGCGCTCGCTGAAACCGGTGTTCGAAGGCGCCGATCCGTCGGAAGTGGCACAGCTCAAGCGCGCCTATCGGGTCAAGCGTGGCGACAACCTCGGCTCCATCGCCAAGGCCAACAAGGTCGAAGTCAAGGATCTGCAGCGCTGGAACAAGCTGACCGGCAAGAACCTCAAGGTCGGCCAGACCCTGGTCATGCAGGACAACACCAAGCGTGCACCGGCGCGCAAGTCCGGTCGGGTCAACACCGTGGTCGCGGCGAATACCAAGAGCAAAGGCAAGGACGAGAGCAAGCAGCAGACCCGGTACAAGGTCAAGCGCGGCGACACCCTGTATGTGGTGGCCAAGCGCTTCAACGTCGAGATGCAACATCTCAAGCGCTGGAACCCGGGTGCGGGCAAGGCGTTGAAGCCGGGGCAGATGCTTACGGTTTATCAGCCGCACTGACAGAAGAGCCCCTGAATTCAGGGGCTTTTTTTGGATGAAGTTTTTGGTGTGCTTTAGATCCATCCCCCTCACCCCAGCCCTCCCGAAACGTCGGACCGCCCCCAAGGGGGAGAGGGGGAAAGGGAGCCGATCGGGGGCTTTTCAGAAACTGAGTTCGACTCGGTATCGCACCTCGGTGCAATTCGCCCAGACACCACGATCAGTCCCCTCTCCCTCCGGGAGAGGGTTAGGGTGAGGGGCTCTTCGCGCAAACGATTAACCCGGCATTAACCCGCATCTTTTTCCTGTCCAGACAAGCTGTTACTGTACGGCCCACAAAGCCCAAGCCGCTGGATCGGATCTGACTTGAAGCGTGCCCTCTCCCTGCTCCTGATCAGCCTGGCCTTGAGCTCACCCGCAAGCGCGACGATTACCGAAAGTCACGGTTATGCGCAGTTCGGCACGCTCAAGTACCCGGCCAGATTTACCCACTTCGACTGGGTCAACCCGCAAGCGCCCAAGGGCGGTACGTTGCGGGTGATGGCGTTCGGCACCTTCGATACGGTCAATCCGTACACTTTCAAGGGCACCAGCCCGGTCACCACCGCCAATTTTCTCCAGTACGGCATCAACGAGCTCAACGAGCCGCTGATGGTTGGCACCGGGCAGTATTCGCCGTCCGGCGACGAACCCGCGTCGAGTTACGGGTTGATCGCACAATCGGTGGAGTACAGCGAAGATCGCAGCTGGGTCGTCTTCAATTTGCGCCCCGAAGCGCGCTTTCACGACGGCGCGCCTGTCACCGCCTACGACGTGGCGTTCTCCTATCGAACGCTGCTCAAGGACGGTCATCCGCTGTATCGCACGGCCCTGCAGGAAGTGCTGCGAGTCGACATTCTCAACAAGCAGCGCATTCGTTTCGTGTTCAAGCGCTCGGGCAATCCGCTGTTGATCCTGCGCCTGGGCGAATTGCCGGTACTGCCGCAGCATTACTGGAAAGACCGCGACTTCAAAGCCACCACCTTCGAACCGCCGCTGGGTAGCGGGCCGTACCGCATCACGTCGGTCACGCCGGGTCGGCAGCTGATTTTCGAGCGGGTCAAGGATTACTGGGGCAAGGACTTACCGGTCAATCGCGGCAAGTACAACTTCGATCGCATGGAAGTCGAGTTCTACCGCGACAGCGATGTCGCCTTCGAAGCGTTCAAGGCCGGTGAGTTCGACATCTACATCGAGCATCAGGCGAAGAACTGGGTCAACGGTTACAACTTCCCTGCTGTACGTCGTGGCGAAGTGATCAAGGTGCAGATCCCGCATCAGATCCCGACCCAGACTCAGGGCCTGTTCATGAACAGCCGCCGCGCAACCTTCGCCGATGTCAGGACGCGCGAAGCGTTGGGTCTGATGTTCGACTTCGAATGGACCAACCGCGCGCTGTTCAGCGATGCCTATAAACGCACCACCAGCTACTATCCCAACAGTGAATTCAGCGCCTCGGGTTTGCCGGTCGGGCATGAATGGCTGATGCTCAAGCCTTACAAGGAGCATTTGCCAGCCCGGCTGTTCACCGAGCCGTTCAGCCTGCCGAAAACCGACGGCCGTGGCATCCCGCGCGAGACCATGCGTAAAGCCCTCGCCCTGCTCGCTGAGGCCGGTTGGAAGCTCCACGGCCAGCGCCTGCAAGACAAAGACGGCCAGCCGCTGCGTTTCGAACTGCTGCTGGTCAATCCGAGCCTGGAGCGGCTCTATCAGCCGTACATCGAAAACCTCAACAGCATCGGCATCGACGCGCGCCTGCGTACCGTCGATCGCGCCCAGTACAAACAGCGCCTCGACCAATTCGATTTCGACATGATCTCGATGACCCTCGGCCAGACCCTGAGCCCCGGTCTTGAGCAGTGGCAGTACTTCCACTCCAGCCAGGTGAACGTCAAGGGCAGCAAGAATTACGCGGGCATCGCCAATCCGGTGGTCGATCACCTGCTCGAACAATTGCTCGCCGCCCGCACCCGCGACGAGCAGGTTGCCGCCGGCAAAGCGCTCGACCGCGTGCTGCTCTGGCAGCACTACAGCATTCCCAACTGGTACCTCAATTATCACCGTCTGGCCTACCGCAACCGGTTGGCCTTTGTCACCACGCCGCCTTACACCCTGGGCCTGAGCGCATGGTGGCTGAAGTCTTCGGAGAAAGATCGATGAACGCTGTTCGCACCCTGCTCGTGCAGGCCGGCGGCTTGCTGTTCGCCGGGCTGGCCTGGGCCGCCCCGCAACACGCCGTGACCCTGTACAACGAGCCGCCGAAATACCCGGCCGATTTCAAGCATTTTGACTATGTGAATCCCGATGCGCCCAAGGGCGGCGTGTTTCGTCAGGCCGGGTTCGGCGGCTTCGACAGCCTCAACCCGTTCATCAACAAAGGCGTGCCCGCCGATGACATCGGCCAGATCTACGACACCCTGACCAAACACAGCCTCGACGAGCCGTTCACCGAGTACGGCCTGATTGCCAGCAAGATAGAAAAAGCCGATGACAACAGTTGGGTGCGTTTCTACCTGCGCCCGGAAGCACGCTTTCACGACGGCCACCCGGTCCGCGCCGAAGATGTAGTGTTCAGCTTCGAGACGCTGACCAAGGAAGGCTCGCCGATGTTTCGCGGCTACTACAACGACGTTGCCGAAGCCATCGCCGAAGACCCGCTGAAGGTCTTGTTCAAGTTCAAGCACAGCAACAACCGCGAGCTGCCGCTGATCCTCGGCCAGTTGCCGGTCCTGCCGAAACACTGGTGGGCCAGCCGCGACTTCAACAAGGGCAATCTGGAAATCCCATTGGGCAGCGGCCCGTACAAGGTCACCCAAGTGAAGGCCGGCCGTTCGGTACGTTACGAGCGGGTCAAGGATTACTGGGGCAAGGACTTGCCGGTCAACCGTGGCTTCTACAACTTCGACACGATGACCACCGACTACTACCGCGACAACACCGTCGCCCTCGAAGCGCTGAAGGCCGGGCAGTTCGATTATTGGCTGGAGATGACCGCGAAGAACTGGGCCAGCGCCTATAACGTTCCGGCGGTCACCGAGGGCCGTTTGATCAAGGAACTGATCCCCAACAGCAACCCGACCGGCATGCAAGGCTTCGTCTTCAACCTGCGCCGCCCGGTGTTCCAGGATGTGCGCGTGCGTCAGGCTCTCGGGCTGCTGTTCGACTTCGAATGGACCAACAAGCAATTGTTCAACGGCGCCTACGTGCGCACTCGCAGCTACTTCGAAAACTCTGAAATGGCCGCCACCGGCCTGCCCGACGCCGAGCAACGGAAGATCCTCGAACCGTTCCGCAGCAAACTGCCGGCTCAGGTATTCAGCGAAGCCTTCGAAAATCCCAAGACCGACGCCAGCGGCATGATCCGCACCCAGCAGCGCGAGGCCTATCAACTGCTGCAAGAGGCCGGCTGGAAAATCGTCGATGACAAAATGGTCGACGCCACCGGCAAACCGGTGGTGATCGAATTCCTCCTCGCCCAGACCGAATTCGAACGCGTGCTGCTGCCGTTCAAGCGCAACCTCAGCGACCTCGGCATCGATCTGGTGATCCGCCGCGTCGACGTCTCGCAGTACATCAACCGCGTGCGCTCGCGTGATTTCGACATGATGGTCGGCAGCTTTCCGCAGTCCAACTCGCCGGGCAACGAGCAGCGCGAATACTGGATGAGCGCCGCCGCCGACAAACCGAGCAGCCGCAACAGCATGGGTCTGAAGGATCCGACCGTTGACCAACTGGTGGAAAGCCTGATCAACGCCGACTCGCGCAAAAGTCTGGTGGCCCACGCCCGCGCGCTGGATCGCGTACTGCAATGGGGCTACTACGTGGTGCCCAACTGGCACATCAAGAGCTGGCGCGTGGCCTACTGGAACCACATCGGCCACCCGAAAACCTCGCCCAAGTACGACATCGGCATCAATACCTGGTGGGTCAAGCCTGACGCCAAGCCTGCCGTAGAAGTCGAAACCCAACTGCAAGCCGACCCTGCGGGCACGGAGTAATCAGATGCTGGCGTATATCTTTCGGCGACTGCTGCTGATCATCCCGACCCTGTTCGGCATCCTGCTGATCAACTTCGTGATCATCCAGGCCGCGCCCGGCGGGCCGGTCGAGCAGATGATCGCCAAGCTCGAAGGTTTCGAAGGCGCCACCAGCCGGATTGCCGGCGGCGGTGCCGAAGTGGCGGTGGCCGGCTCGTCCTACCGTGGCGCGCAGGGGCTGGACCCGGCGCTGATCAAGGAAATCGAGCACATGTACGGGTTCGACAAATCGGCCCCGGAACGTCTGTGGATCATGGTCAAGAACTACGCGCAGCTGGATTTCGGCGACAGTTTCTTCCGCGACGCCAAGGTCATCGACCTGATCAAGGAAAAGATGCCGGTGTCGATCTCGCTGGGGCTGTGGAGCACGCTGATCATGTATCTGGTGTCGATCCCGCTGGGCATCGCCAAGGCCACGCGGCACGGCAGCCACTTCGATGTCTGGACCAGTTCGGCGATCATCGTCGGCTATGCGATCCCGGCGTTCCTGTTTGCGATCCTGCTGATCGTGGTATTTGCCGGCGGCAGTTATCTGGACTGGTTCCCCCTGCGCGGGCTGACTTCGAACAACTTCGATGAGCTGAGCCTGGGCGGCAAGATCCTCGATTACTTCTGGCACTTGACATTGCCAGTGACCGCGCTGGTGATCGGCAACTTCGCGACCATGACTCTGCTGACAAAAAACAGCTTTCTCGACGAGATCAACAAACAGTACGTGGTCACCGCCAAGGCCAAGGGTCTGACCCGCCATCGCGTCCTTTACGGCCACGTGTTCCGCAACGCCATGCTGCTGGTGATTGCCGGTTTTCCGTCGGCATTCATTGGCATTTTCTTCACCGGTTCCCTGCTGGTGGAAGTGATTTTCTCCCTCGATGGCCTCGGCCTGATGAGTTTCGAAGCGGCGATCAACCGCGATTACCCGGTGGTGTTCGGCACCCTGTTCATCTTCACCTTGCTCGGGCTGGTGGTGAAACTGATCGGCGACCTGACCTACACCTTTGTCGATCCGCGTATCGACTTCGCCAGCCGGGAGCATTGAGATGAACCTGTCCCCTCTCAACCGCCGACGCTTCGAACTGTTCAAGGCCAACAAGCGTGGCTGGTGGTCGCTGTGGCTGTTTCTGATCCTGTTCGGCCTGAGTCTGGGCGCCGAGCTGATTGCCAACGACAAGCCGCTGGTCGTGCATTACGACAACAACTGGTATTTCCCGGCGATCAAGCGCTACCCGGAAACCGCGTTCGGCGGCGAATTCCCGCTGGAAGCCAACTACAAGAGTCCGTACATCCGCGAACTGCTGAAAGCCAAGGACGCGTGGATTCTGTGGGCACCGATCCCCTACAGCTACCAAAGCATCAACTACGACCTGAAAGTCCCGGCCCCGGCACCGCCCTCGGCGGACAACCTGCTGGGCACCGACGATCAGGGCCGCGACGTGTTGGCGCGGGTGATCTACGGTTTCCGCATTTCCGTGTTGTTTGCGCTGACGCTGACCGTGCTGAGCTCGATCATCGGCGTGATTGCCGGGGCGCTGCAGGGCTTTTATGGCGGCTGGGTCGATCTCGCCGGGCAGCGTTTTCTGGAGATCTGGTCGGGGCTGCCGGTGCTGTATCTATTGATCATCCTTGCCAGTTTCGTCCAGCCGAATTTCTGGTGGCTGCTGGGCATCATGCTGCTGTTCTCGTGGATGAGCCTGGTCGATGTGGTGCGCGCCGAGTTCTTGCGCGGACGCAATCTGGAATATGTGCGCGCCGCCCGCGCGCTGGGCATGCAGAACGGCGCGATCATGTTCCGTCATATCCTGCCCAACGCCATGGTCTCGACCATGACTTTCATGCCGTTCATCCTCACCGGCGCCATCGGCACCCTGACCGCACTGGACTTCCTCGGCTTCGGCTTGCCGGCCGGCAGTCCGTCGCTGGGCGAACTGGTCGCGCAAGGCAAATCCAATTTGCAGGCGCCGTGGCTGGGCATGAGCGCGTTTGCCGTGCTGGCGCTGATGTTGAGCCTGCTGGTGTTTATCGGCGAGTCCGCTCGCGATGCCTTCGACCCGAGGAAGTGAAATGAATCAGGACAATCTGATCGAAGTGCGCGACCTCGCCGTCGAATTCGGTTTCGGCGAGCGCGTCCACCGCGTGGTCGAGGGCGTGAGCTTCGACATCAAGCGCGGCGAAACCCTGGCGCTGGTCGGTGAATCGGGCTCGGGCAAATCGGTCACGGCGCATTCAATCCTGCGCCTGCTGCCCTACCCCATGGCGCGGCATCCGGCCGGCAGCATCAATTACGCCGGGCAGAACCTGCTGGATTTGAGCGAGAAGACCATCCGCCATATTCGTGGCAACCGCATCGCGATGATCTTTCAGGAGCCGATGACCTCGCTCAATCCGCTGCATTCGATCGAGAAGCAGATCAACGAAGTGCTCGGCATCCACAAGGGCCTGAGCGGCAAAGTCGCGACCAAGCGCACTTTGGAGCTGCTGGAGATGGTCGGCATTCCCGAGCCGCACAAGCGTCTCAAGGCCCTGCCCCATGAATTGTCCGGCGGCCAGCGCCAGCGGGTGATGATCGCCATGGCCCTGGCCAACGAGCCGGAATTGCTGATTGCCGACGAACCGACCACCGCGCTGGACGTGACCGTTCAGCTGAAAATCCTCGATTTGCTCAAGGATCTTCAGGCTCGATTGGGCATGTCGCTGCTACTGATCAGTCACGATTTGAACCTGGTGCGAAGAATTGCGCATCGCGTATGTGTCATGCAGCGCGGTTGCATCGTCGAACAGGCATCGTGCGCAGAGCTGTTCCGTTCGCCGCAGCATCCGTACACTCGGGAATTGCTCGGCGCGGAGCCCAGCGGCGGCCCGGCGAGCAATGAAATCGGCGCGCCGCTGCTCGAAGTCGAGGACCTCAAAGTCTGGTTCCCGATCAAGAAAGGCCTGCTCAAGCGCACGGTGGATTACGTCAAGGCAGTGGACGGCATCAATTTCAGCCTGCCGCAGGGTCAGACCCTGGGGATCGTCGGCGAAAGCGGTTCCGGCAAATCCACCCTTGGTCTGGCGATTTTGCGGCTGATCGGCAGCAAAGGCGCGATCCGCTTTGAAGGCAAGCAGCTAGACTGCCTGACGCAGAGTGAGGTTCGCCCGCTGCGGCGGGAGATGCAGGTGGTGTTTCAGGACCCGTTTGGCAGCCTGAGCCCGCGCATGTGCGTCAATGACATCGTTGGCGAAGGCCTGCGGATACACAAGATGGGCACCGCGACCGAACAGGAAGCGGCGATCATTGCGGCATTGAAGGAGGTAGGTCTGGATCCGGAAACCCGGCACCGCTACCCCCACGAATTTTCCGGAGGGCAACGGCAGCGAATCGCCATTGCCCGGGCCTTGGTGCTGAAACCGGCGCTGATCCTGCTGGACGAGCCGACTTCGGCCCTCGACCGCACGGTGCAGCGGCAAGTGGTGGAGCTGTTGCGTTCACTGCAAGCCAAGTACAACCTGACGTATTTGTTCATCAGCCATGACCTGGCTGTCGTCAAAGCGCTGAGCCACCAACTGATGGTGGTCAAGCATGGCCAAGTGGTCGAACAGGGAGACGCGCAAAGTATCTTTGCCGCCCCCCAACATCCGTATACACAGCAGTTGCTGGAAGCCGCTTTTCTGGCACCAGCCACTGCGCAATAACCTGAAAGAGGAGCAACACATGGGTTTTCTCGCCGGTAAGCGCGTACTGATCGTCGGTGTCGCCAGCAAGCTGTCCATCGCATCCGGCATCGCTGCCGCCATGCATCGCGAGGGCGCTGAGCTTGCCTTCACTTATCAGAACGACAAACTCAAGGGTCGCGTCGAAGAGTTTGCACAAGGCTGGGGTTCGAGCCCTGAGCTGTGCTTCCCGTGCGACGTGGCCAGCGATGAAGAAATCGCCAAGGTCTTCGAAGAGCTGAGCAAGAAGTGGGACGGCCTGGACTGCATCGTGCACTCCGTCGGCTTCGCCCCGGGCGACCAACTGGACGGCGACTTCACCGAAGCCACTACCCGTGAAGGTTTCCGCATCGCTCACGACATCAGCGCCTACAGCTTCGTGGCCCTGGCCAAAGCCGGCCGCGAAATGATGAAAGGCCGCAACGGCAGCCTGCTGACCCTGTCGTACCTGGGCGCCGAGCGCACCATGCCGAACTACAACGTGATGGGCATGGCCAAGGCTTCGCTGGAAGCCGGCGTCCGTTACCTGGCCGGTTCCCTCGGTCCGGACGGTACCCGCGTCAACTGCGTATCGGCTGGCCCGATCCGCACCCTGGCCGCTTCCGGCATCAAGAACTTCCGCAAGATGCTGGCTGCCAACGAAGCGCAGACTCCCCTGCGCCGCAACGTCACCATCGAAGAAGTCGGCAACGCCGGCGCCTTCCTGTGCTCCGACCTGGCGTCGGGCATCAGCGGTGAAATCATGTACGTCGACGGCGGCTTCAACACCACCGCGATGGGCAACATCGAAGAGTGATCTTCCTGTAGCCAATAGAAAAACCCGCCGGATCCCAGACTGTGTGAAAACCTAGCAATCTGCGCAGCGCTCAAAGAAAATGCTCCGTAT
>NZ_RCNZ01000054.1:0-1199 GCF_004307525.1 Pseudomonas sp. Sample_21
TCCCCTGTGGGAGATTCTATGATTATCCTCAAGCGATAACTGCCCCTTTCGATTGATATTCGCTCTGGTTTTTCATCAGGGCGAACGCTATGCGGGCGAGTTTACGGCTGAGCATCACCAGTACCTGTGTAGTCGCTTTTCCACAGCTGAGATGGTGGTTGTAGAACGCCTTCCAGGCATTTGATCGGCAGGCTGACATGGCGGCGTTATGCAGTAACCGTCGCACCTCCGAGCATCCGCGCTTGGTTAAATATCTACGGCCATTTTTTTGGCCCGAGTCGCTCACTCTCAGATCCATGCCTAAAAACGCGACATAAGAGTCGCCGCTGGTAAAGTCGCCTCGGTTGTATGCCATGACCAAAGCAGTTGCAGTTAGAAAGCCTATACCTTCGATGGCTTGGCATCTGGCAACTTCTTCCAGCAAACCAGCTTCACGCAAGATTTCCTTGAGCTTTTTCTGAACTAGCAAATCCAGCCTTTCCATGGACTTTACGAAAGTTGCGAACACGGCTTTCAAGCTGGCGTCATTTGCCCAGCTCTGGGTCAGGCTGGTTTTGGCCTGTATCAGCGAAGCTCTACGTCGTAGAAGGCTTTGCAGCTTGCCGTAGACCGCCGGAGGTGGGGTCCAGGGGCGTAAATCTTCGCCTTCATTTTTTAGAAAACGGGCGAGAAGACGGGCGTCAGATGCGTCCGTTTTACTACGACCACCGACACCTTTACGATAATTACTGAGTTGAAAACCGTCGATGATGAAAACGTCGTGGCCTGACTCATGAGCCAACTCAACCAAGTCGACGTGATAAACATTTGTCGCCTCAACAGCTATGGCGGTGGGCCCCGGCAACGTTTTAAGCCAGCGCTTTATGACGGGCTTTTCATTGGTTATCGAGGTGAGCAGATCTGGATCTGCTAAATAAATAACAAGTTCAGCTTTGGCGACGTCCACACCCACAATTGACTTCGACACGCGCATTGCCACTGACACTTCTCCACGCTAAGGTTTTAGGACTTGTAGGGGTTTCACCCAGAGGCGCAGGCTTGTTTCTATCGTCGCTTGAACGAAGCATTCTCTATCGGCGCTTTTGGTGGAAGGGGTGGGGCGAGGTCTCCCACGGTCTGTACTGTTACAGCAGTCAGATGCGAACTGTTCGTCCCACCACCCCTTCAAGTCTAACCATACAAGCGAGCTTGCTCGCGAA
>NZ_RCNZ01000015.1:0-1190 GCF_004307525.1 Pseudomonas sp. Sample_21
GGATGGGGGTGGGTCTGGGATCAGTTTGTCCATGAGAACTCCTACTTGGCTGTGACGCCCTCTTCTGTCGTTTCCACACGACAAAAGGTGGCAGCTGTACGCAGGGTGGAAAACCGATAAGTAGGCAACCGGCCAGACCAAAGTCTGCCCACGCACAGCCGCCGCGACACAGTTTGCAGACGAACGAACACGCCGACAACGATTACGGTAGCAATGCAAAGCAACTACTTGAATTTCAGGTTTCCACACCTGGCCGCTGAGTTGTCAGCGACAGCCAGAGACTAGTGACCCGACGTCCGACGGACAACCTGAAAACCTTGTGGGAAGGTTCTGGCAAATCAGACACAGATTTAAACAATCAAAATCAAAAGCACCCTCACCCTAGCCCTCTCCCAGAGGGAGAGGGGACCGACCCGAGTTGTTTGGGCGAAGTACACCGACCCGAAATACCGAGTTGAATACAGATTTTGAAGCAGATCAAAAGCACCCTCACCCTAGCCCTCTCCCAGAGGAGAGGGGACCGACCGAGTTGTTTGGGTCAGGTATGCCGACCTGAGATACCGAGTCGAATGCAAATTTTGAACAACCCGCAAATCGGCTCCCTCTCCCTCGGGAGAGGGCTGGGGTGAGGGGCGAATCCAGCGCAAAACAAAAGCCAGACACCGCATGCTTTTCATCACTCAAAACAATGAGCGCAAGCTCGAGTACCGCTTTTGATCTTGATCTGGGAGCCCGTCGGCAGGCTGAGTGGAGGGATTGATCCGGGCGTGGGAGCGCAGCGACCGTACGACGCAGTCGTACACAGCGGAAGGAGGTGCAGCGAAGCAAACCGTAGCCGCTGCGCCAGGATCGATCCCGGAGCGAAGGAACACCGAGCCCCAGCGAGGGGCCGAACGTCAGGGCGCAGACCTTTTGGTTCCTTTTGGGGCGTTTGCCAAAAGGGACTCGCCGTAAGGGCGAAACCCTAAGAAGCCGTTACCGCAGCAACGGATATTCACCGATTAATGCGCCGTAACCCGCTGCCGCCCAGCAGACCCACTGGGCGACAAAGCCAAAGCCAACTGCGTCCGATTATGCATATGCGTCAACCGCAACACCTGCGACACATACAACTTCACCGTGTTCTCGGTAATCCCCAACTCACAGGCAATCTGATAATTGGTCTGCCCCTTGCCCACCAACCGCGCCAC
>NZ_RCNZ01000134.1:0-5540 GCF_004307525.1 Pseudomonas sp. Sample_21
AGCCCTCCCGAAACGTCGGACCGCCCCCAAGGGGGCGAGGGGGAAAGGGAGCCGATCTTCATGCAACGCAAAGTCCGGCCCGACTCAAAATCAGTCACGGAGAAATTCAGCCACCTTCTGTGCAGCACCCGCCAAATGATCGGAGTGCGTAAAGCCAGAAGCCTTGAGCGGCTTCAAATCATGATCCCCCGCCACCAACCAAAACACCTCAATCCCCGGCGCTAACGAATACCCCTCAACCGCCTCGCGATTCCCCAGAGCATCCCGCTCCCCCTGCACAATCAACGCTCGCGTGCGCAACGAAGCCAAATGCTCAACCCGAGGCTTCTCCGGCTTCCCCACCGCATAAAACGGATACCCCAGACACACCAACGCATCCACCCCCAACTCATCCGCCACCAGACTCGCCATCCGCCCGCCCATCGACTTGCCGCCAACAGCCAAAACCCCAGCGACATGACGCCGCACAAGCGCAAACACCTCCCGCCAACATTCCTGCAACTTGCCAGCAGGATTCGGCGGCCGCTTCACCCCATCCACCCGCCGCTGCGCCATATACGGAAACTCAAACCGCAACACGTTGACCCCAAGCCCGGCAAGGCGCCCAGCCATGTCGTTCATCCACTCGCTATCCATCGGCGCACCCGCACCGTGGGCGAGGATCAAGGTCGCAAAGGCCTTACCCTCAGCGACATTCCACAACCATCCATGATCGAGCACACACTGCGCCCATTGATCCCCGTCAATACTGGCCTTGTGCTGTTTGTCCATGCTTGCCTCGCTTTTAGTCTGCCTATAACTCCAGGCGAAGGATTCGTGCGGCTTGCGCGCGCTCACTTCGGCTGAACCGTGGATGGGGAACCATGAACACTTCTATCAGTACCGCCTACAACTACAAGGTGGTCCGCCAATTCGCCATTATGACGGTGGTGTGGGGCATCGTCGGCATGGGCCTCGGGGTTTTTCTCGCGGCGCAATTGGTCTGGCCGGAACTCAACTTCAATCTGCCCTGGACCAGTTTCGGCCGTCTGCGCCCGCTGCACACCAACGCGGTGATCTTCGCCTTCGGTGGCTGCGCGCTGTTCGCCAGCTCTTTCTATTCGGTACAACGCACCTGCCAGACGCAATTGTTCGCGCCGCAAATCGCCGCGTTCTGCTTCTGGGGCTGGCAGCTGGTGATCCTGTTGGCGGCGATCAGCCTGCCGCTGGGTTACACCAGTTCCAAGGAATAC
Source organism: Pseudomonas sp. Sample_21 (assembly GCF_004307525.1). NCBI lineage: Bacteria > Pseudomonadati > Pseudomonadota > Gammaproteobacteria > Pseudomonadales > Pseudomonadaceae > Pseudomonas > Pseudomonas sp. Sample_21. The sequence goes on from NZ_RCNZ01000134.1 coordinate 1,233, forward strand.
GCCGAGCTGGAATGGCCGATCGACATCCTGATCACCATCGTCTGGGTCGCCTACGCGATCGTGTTCTTCGGCACGATCATGCAGCGCAAAACCAAACACATCTATGTGGGCAACTGGTTCTTCGGCGCGTTCATCATCACCGTGGCGATTCTGCACATCGTCAACAACCTTGAATTGCCGGTGAGTTTCACCAAGTCCTACTCGGTGTACGCCGGTGCAACCGACGCCATGGTGCAATGGTGGTATGGCCACAACGCCGTGGGCTTTTTCCTCACCGCCGGCTTCCTCGGCATGATGTATTACTTCGTGCCGAAACAGGCCGAGCGTCCGGTGTATTCGTATCGCCTGTCGATCGTGCACTTCTGGGCCTTGATCACCCTGTACATCTGGGCCGGCCCGCACCACTTGCACTACACCGCGCTGCCGGACTGGGCGCAATCGCTGGGCATGGTGATGTCGCTGATCCTGCTGGCACCGAGCTGGGGCGGCATGATCAACGGCATGATGACCCTCTCGGGCGCCTGGCATAAGTTGCGCAGCGACCCGATCCTGCGCTTCCTCGTGGTGTCGCTGGCGTTCTACGGCATGTCGACCTTCGAAGGTCCGATGATGGCCATCAAGACGGTAAACGCCCTCTCCCACTACACCGACTGGACCATCGGCCACGTACACGCCGGCGCCCTCGGCTGGGTGGCGATGATCTCGATCGGCGCGCTGTACCACATGATCCCGAAAATCTTCGGCAAGGCGCAGATGCACAGCGTTGGCCTGATCAACGCGCATTTCTGGCTCGCGACCATCGGCACCGTGCTCTACATCGCCTCGATGTGGGTCAACGGCATCGCCCAGGGCCTGATGTGGCGCGCAGTCAACGAGGACGGCACGCTGACCTATTCCTTCGTCGAAACCCTGGTGGCCAGCCATCCGGGCTTTGTCGTGCGGCTGATCGGCGGGGCGATTTTCTTAAGCGGCATGTTGCTGATGGCTTACAACACCTGGCGCACCGTGCGGGCCTCGCAGCCTGCCGACGTCGTCGCTGCCGCGCAGATGGCCTGAGGAGTCCGCCATGAAACACGAAACGATTGAAAAGAACGTCGGCCTGCTGATGCTGCTGATGGTGTTCGCCGTGAGCATCGGCGGCCTGACCCAGATCGTCCCGCTGTTCTTCCAGGACGTCACCAACAAACCGGTGGAAGGCATGAAGCCCTACACCGCGCTGCAACTGGAAGGCCGCGACATCTACATCCGCGAAGGCTGCGTCGGTTGCCACTCGCAGATGATCCGCCCGTTCCGCGCTGAAACCGAACGCTACGGCCACTACTCGGTTGCCGGCGAAAGCGTCTGGGATCACCCGTTCCTGTGGGGTTCGAAACGTACCGGTCCGGACCTCGCCCGGGTTGGTGCGCGCTACTCGGATGACTGGCACCGCGCGCACTTGTACAACCCGCGCAACGTCGTGCCGGAGTCGAAGATGCCGGCCTATCCATGGCTGGTCACCCAAGCGGTCGACAGCAGCCACACCGAAACCAAGCTGAAAACCATGCGCACCCTCGGCGTGCCGTACACCGACGACGACATCAGCGGCGCGGTCGCCAGCCTCAAGGGCAAGACCGAAATGGACGCCCTCGTTTCCTATCTGCAAGTGCTCGGCACTGCGATCAAGAGCAAGAGGTGAGCCATGGTCATTGAAATGAGTGCAGGCCTGATCCGCGGCCTCGGCACGGTCGTGGTGTTCGTCGCCTTCGTCGGTTTGACCTTGTGGGTGTTCAACCGCAAGCGCACCCCGGAATTCGCCGAAGCACGCCTGCTGCCGTTCGCCGACGAACCACTACCCGAAACAATTTCAGCCCCTGAAACAAGGAGTACCCGGCCATGACCACCTTCTGGAGTACGTGGATCTGCGTACTGACCATTGGCAGCCTGATCGGACTGACCTGGCTGCTGATCGGCACCCGCCGGGGCGAGACCAAGGGCAGCGTCGACCAGACCATGGGCCACAGCTTCGACGGCATCGAGGAGTACGACAACCCGCTGCCGCAGTGGTGGTTCATGCTGTTCGCCGGCACGTTGGTGTTCTCGGTGGGTTATCTGATTCTCTATCCGGGCCTGGGCAACTGGAAAGGCATCCTGCCCGGTTACGAGGATGGCTGGACCGGCGTGCATGAGTGGGAAAAGGAAATGAACAAGGCGGACGCCCGGTTCGGTCCGATCTTCGCCAAATTCGCGGCGATGCCCCTGGAAGAAGTGGCCAAGGATCCGCAGGCGCTGAAAATGGGCGGTCGTCTGTTCGCCTCCAATTGCTCGGTGTGCCACGGTTCGGATGCCAAGGGCGCGTTCGGCTTCCCTAACCTTGCTGACAGCGACTGGCGCTGGGGCGGCGATGCCGAGACGATCAAGACCACCATCATGGGCGGCCGCATGGCGGCGATGCCGGCCTGGGGCGAAGTGCTCGGTGAGGCCGGGGTGAAAAACGTTGCCGCCTACGTGCGCCACGAACTGGCCGGCCTGCCGCTACCCGCCGACAGCAAGGCAGATCTGCAAGCCGGGCAGCAAGCGTTCAGTACCACTTGCGTTGCCTGTCATGGCGCCACCGGCCAGGGCACTGCGGCGATGGGCGCGCCAAACCTGACCCATCCGGCCGGCTTCATTTATGGCACCAGCCTGACCCAACTGGAACAGACCATTCGCCATGGTCGTCAGGGGCATATGCCAGCGCAGAACGAATTGCTGGGCAACGATAAAGTGCAATTGCTTGCCGCTTATGTGTACAGCCTTAGCCGCGGATTGAACACAGAAAAACTGATAACTGAAGACAGCAACAAATAGCAATTGCGTACACCACTGCCGCAGCTTTCTCGCTGCGGCAGTTTCCCGCCCCTTTGCGACGCATTGTCGCACCCCTTGGATCCTCTCCTTTCGGAACCCCGGATTCGGGTCTACGCTTCATCGAAGCGGACCGGCTGAAGTCGGTTTCCAGATCAATCCCGAACGATGCGCGCCGTGAACCGGCTGATGGATTCGCCGCAAACGCAGGTAGATAACGGCTGTTGCGCTGATTGCCCGCAATTCCCCGATCACGACCTGTGAACGGGCACCGTAGACGGCGATCCGGATTGCGAGCTTTTTACGCGCACTGCGACATTTTGTCAGAGGCCATTTTTGACCCTACGCGGCGCATGGAAAGGCCGCAGAATCAGCGTTGGAAAGCATTGACCCAGGTCATGGCGCGTTGCAATGACCCCCTGCTTTATACATACTTGCGGCCGATTTTATCCTATAAAAATACCCAAACCGTGGAACCTTAGAATGAGCACAGCAATCAGTCCGACTGCTTATAACTATAAGGTAGTCCGCCAGTTCGCCATCATGACGGTGGTCTGGGGGATCCTTGGCATGGGGCTCGGTGTCTTCATCGCCTCGCAACTGGTCTGGCCGGAACTGAACTTCGGTCTGCCGTGGACGAGCTTTGGACGCTTGCGCCCGTTGCACACAAACCTGGTGATTTTCGCCTTCGGCGGTTGTGCACTGTTTGCCACTTCCTACTATGTCGTGCAGCGAACCTGCCAGACGCGACTGATTTCCGACAGCCTCGCGGCCTTCACCTTCTGGGGCTGGCAAGCGGTCATCGTCGGCGCAATCATTACCTTGCCGCTGGGTTACACCACTACCAAGGAATACGCAGAACTGGAATGGCCGATCGCGATTCTGCTGGCGATTGTCTGGGTCACTTACGGTCTGGTGTTCTTCGGCACCATCACCAAGCGCAAAACCAAGCACATCTATGTCGGCAACTGGTTCTACGGCGCGTTCATCGTCGTCACCGCGATGCTGCACATCGTCAACCACATGTCGCTGCCGGTCAGCCTGTTCAAGTCGTATTCGGCTTACTCCGGTGCCACTGACGCGATGATCCAGTGGTGGTACGGCCACAACGCGGTGGGTTTCTTCCTGACCACCGGTTTCCTCGGGATGATGTACTACTTCGTGCCGAAACAGGCCGAACGTCCGATCTACTCCTATCGTCTGTCGATCGTTCACTTCTGGGCGCTGATCACCCTGTACATCTGGGCCGGCCCGCACCACCTGCACTACACCGCCCTGCCGGACTGGGCACAATCGCTGGGCATGGCGATGTCGATCATTCTGCTGGCGCCAAGCTGGGGCGGCATGATCAACGGCATGATGACCCTGTCGGGCGCCTGGCATAAGTTGCGCACCGACCCGATCCTGCGCTTCCTCGTGGTATCGCTGGCGTTCTACGGCATGTCGACCTTCGAAGGGCCGATGATGGCGATCAAGACCGTCAAC